>CAJCHX010000503.1 GCA_903970215.1 Acidobacteriaceae bacterium | reverse complement strand
GGTTGAGCTGAGCGCGAGCGCCTCACGCTCGCCGCTTCTGAAGTCCTCATCGCGGCCTTCGACACCGAGCGCGCGTAACGGTTCGCTATTCGGGGCCCAGTACCAGAACGCCGCCTTTCGTGCAGTACTTCCCAGCTCGGCTGCCTCCTCAAGCAGCACCACCTCATTTCCCGCCCAGCGGCTGAACAGCGCGACGGGGAGGCCGGCCCCTCCGCCTCTGACGAGGACGACGTCGGTGTGAACGTCGAAAGTGTGCATCGTGACCGGTGCCGCACTTTCGCGTTCGGCGATCGTCAGCGGGCTCATGCTGGGATCTGCGCCCGTTCGCGCAGCCAGTGGTAGCGCTCGGTGTCTGCGCCGGAGTAGTCGGGATCCAGGTAGATGAAACACCGTTGGATCAGGAAGTCTCGGATCTCGAACCAGTCCACGAACCGTCCGGCGTGCGTCACCCCCGCGCGCCAGGTGATCCCGTCGGTGGTCGTACCGGAAGTCATTCCCTCAGCGACGACCACGTCCTCTTGGACGACGAACTTGAGGTACTCGGGATGGTGAAGGATGCTCGTGAACAGTTGTGAGACATCCCCGAAGCAGCGCCCGATTTCCTCACGCCCGCGCGCGACGCCCCATTTGGGAAAGTAGACATCTGCGTCCTCTGCGAATAACGCGAGAACGTCCCCGCCCCGGTCAAAGCGCTTGAAGTACTCAATGACCACCGATTTCTTCTGCTCGGCGGTCATTGATTGGGTTGCGATAGCCACGTTCTCTCTCGTTTCTCATGCTGCGGACAGGCTGGTTCGGCTCAGGCGAACGGCACGCGGAGGTCCTGGGAGACGGCCGGAGCGAACCCGCCCCGGTAGGCGCGCCGATGGAGCTCTTGGTGATCCTCTCCCTCGCGCCAGGCCGCTACGAGGAGTTCGGGATCGACGTAGGTCCCGATCGGGTCCTCGGCGAACCGTTCGCCCCGCATGAACTCGGTCGAGCGAGCCCAGTCCCCGAACAGGTCAACTTGTAACTCGACGCTGTTGCCGTCGGGGTCCGGGTAATAGAACGACAGCGTCATCCCGTGATCCAGAACGCTGTGCGGCAGGACGTTGAAGCTTCGGAGCCGAAGGTAGGTCTCCATCAGGTCATCGAACGTGGCGTACTCGAAAGCCGTGTGATGGATCCCGGCGTGCACGAGCTTGTCCGGATCATCGCGTATCAGCGGCGTCGAAAGCAGAGCGAGGCGATGGTTCGCCGTATCGTTGCTGAGCCACGCACCGCCATCGAACCTGTAGGTCGGCCGCAGGCCAACCACTAGCTCATACCAGGCGATCATCTCCGCCAAGCGAGGCGTTTTGAGATTCACATGGTGCAGAGACGGTATGGCGACGGCGTGCTCGGCCGCTGATGCTCCTGGCATTGTGTGAGACATGCCTCAGACCCCCTCGATGGCCAAGCCCCGCTTGGCTTGCGATGCTGGTGGATAGGGTTCGCCCACGGCATTCGTGAGCACGCCGAAGTCGCCGATTTCGACCTCGACCGTGTCACCGGGAACGAGGAAGGCTTGAGGGCTCCGGAAATAGCCCACGCCGTTAGGCGTTCCGGTGAGGACCACATCGCCGGGCTCAAGCGTGATCGCCTCCGAGATGAATGCGATGAGCTCAGCGACCGAGAACACCATTTCGCGAGTGGAGGCATCCTGGACCAACTCTCCATTCACACGGCAACGAACGGTGACTTCTTGAGGCTCGGGCACTTCGGCCGCTTCGACGATGCAGGGGCCGAGCGGCAGGAAACGGTCGAGTCCCTTCCCACGCGTCCACTGCCCGTCGTCAAACTGCACGTCACGCGCCGAAACGTCATTGGCGCCCGTGTAACCGAACACGTGGTTCAACGCGTCATCCACGCTGACTCGGGTCGCTCGCCGGCCGATGATCACGGCGAGCTCTGCTTCGTAGTCGACCTGGCCGGTGAGACCCGCTGTCCATCTGATCTCTTCCCCTGGTCCGATCACCGACGTCGGAAACTTCGGGAACAGGATTGGGGTTGTCGGGGGCTCTACCCCCTGTTCGCGGATGTGGTCCATGTAGTTCTGTCCAACCGCGATCACCTTGCCCGGCATCACCGGAGCTGAGATCTGGACATCCGCAAGCCGCAGGCTGTTTCCAACCGGCTCGAGGTGTTCTCGCCTGATGATCTCTCCCAAGTGCCTGGCGCTCACCGGCTGGATGACGCCGTCGTCCAACTGCCCCATGCGGACCCCGGTGCCATCGCCGACGTCCAAGCGAACCCACCTCATCGCAAGCCCCGCAGCTCAACGCATGGACGTCCATCGCGCGCCGAGGCGCGTTCCAAACCCAACACATGCCGCTCCTCATTTGTGCAATCGCCACCGCCTGAGGAAACGCGAGATGTCTGCGTTCCCAGGCGGTCTTGCTGTCGCAAATAACATATCTCCTCACATCTCGAACTGTCAACAGTTGGGATCGGAACGCCTTGGTACTCAAACGAAATCAAGCGATCGATGGCCATTCTCTCGCCATTCTGTTGACAGTTTGAAGAGTTGGTCTATGCTCCGTCGAGCCGATGGCTGCCCTACCAGTTGATCACGTCCTTGTCGTAGCGAGCCGTAGCGTCGAGGGTGCCCGAGACATCACCGCTGCGATCCACGACGCAATCCGGGACGACATCTTGAGCGGACATCTACCTGGCGGCACCGTCCTCAGCCAAGTCCGCCTGGCCGAGGAGTTCGGAGCAAGTCGCGGTCCCGTCCGAGAGGCGCTACGCCTATTGGAGCGCGAAGGTCTCGTCGATGCTGAGCTGAACCGCCGTGTACGAGTCGCAGATTTCTCACTTGTCGACCTTGAACAGCTCTACGCGATGCGGATTCTCAACGAGACCCTGGCCGTTCAGGCCACCGTTCCCCTGCTGACCCCAGACGAGGTCCGAGCCGTCCGCAGCTCCCTGACCGAGATGGACTCTCAGGCGGGTATTGATGTCCATGGATGGGAGCAAGCACACCGGGCCTTTCATCGAGGGCTCGTAGCTCATGCGGGATCGCGGCTGCTGAAGCTGGTCAGCCAACTATCCGATCACGCTGAGCGTTACCGGCGTGCCTACATCACCTCTGACGCCCGCGCATTTTTAGCGGGGTCAGTTGACCACCATAAGATCTGCGAGGCGGCAGAGTCCGGGGATGTGGCGACAGCCGGCAACGCGACCGCGGAGCATTTGGCCCACACCGCGCTGGCCCTCATCGGCAACCGCGCGCCCGAGCACAATCCCGTGCTCATTCGCGGCGCGCTGAGAAGCGTCCTGAGCGAGCAGGCGCGGCGATAGTCATCGCGTGCTTCCATCGCCGAGTCCGCCGCGGTCGGACGCCTCCTCTGCGACGAACCGAGCGGCGGGCTAGGGCAATATCAGACTAGCGGTCATAAACCGATCACGCCATTTGATCACTGTCGGACGTGATAGCCCGAGCGCTCTCGCCGCGCCCGACACACCAACACCGCCAGCGACCGCGAGCACGGTCTCGGCCCGCTCGCGCTGCCCGGCCGAGACCGCCGAGGACCGTATCCAAGACTCCAACGCCACCCGATCGGGGTCGCTGAGAACAAGCGTGCGAGAAGGCATGGATCATTGTCCACGCCCACCCCACCAATGACGACGAACTTAAGACGCACAACAGTAGGTGGTGAGGTGCCGGATGCCGGGGGCGCGGCAGGCGCTGGCGTGCACCGAGGAGCGAGAAGGCGCTAGCCGGCCATGATTGGCGTGCCGAACCACCAGCGGTGGCCCTCGGGGTCGCGCGCGCCGTATTCACGCCGTCCGTAGGGCTGGTCGGTGGGTGGCCCGTCGATCTGCGCCCCTGCTCGGCCGGCGTGTGCGTGGTGGGCGTCGACGTCGGCAACGTTGACGACGAGACCGCCACCTTGAGCCGGCAGCGACCCGGGCGCCGCCAGGTGCTGCTCTGGACTGGGTCGGTGGAGCCAGATCGCGGCGCCATCGGCGCGTATCTCAGCGTGGACTGCTGTGCCGTCGTTGCCGTGGGCGACGCCGCCGGACTCAAGGCCGAAAGCTTGAACGAGGAAGTCGTGCTCGGCCGTGATGTTGTCGCACACGAGTACGGGAATGATGGGTTGGGGATCGGTCATGGCCCAACGGTAGGGGGTCCGTTGCTCGAATGTCTTGGAGAAATGTGACCCCGTCAAGCGGGCGCGCAGGTCTTACCAGCCGCTGCATTGTCCGTCGAATTCGTGAAGGCCTTGCCCCTGGTGTCCGCTGCCCACGCTGGCGACCACCTCACCGTTGGGATATCGTACGAATTAGCTCATTGAGCGGCGGACGCTTCAACTGTCCGCTTGAAAGCGCACGTGACCGAGCGAGACAAGAACCAGGATCCCAGCTCGGACGCCACCCCTGCTGGAGCTAGCAATCCCGCGGCCGTGCCTGATGGCGGCCCCGCGACCAGTGACAATTCGGACCCCGCGACATCGGAGTTTGATGCTCGTCGCTTCGACCGCGGTCACGCGGCCGTTGATCGCGAACGGGCCGCACGGCAACGCGAAGAGAACGCCGCGGCCCGCGACGAGGCTCAGGCCATAGCGGATCAGCTGACCGGCATGCGCCGAGGGGCCGCTGGTGAGCGCGAGCACGCCGCGGCGGATCGTGACGGTCATGCATCTGGGCGCGACCGGTCACAGGCCCGGGCCGATGATGGGACGCGGGGGCGGCGAGACGCGGCGGATGATCGCGAATATGCCGCGGCTGACCGCGATCAACACGCCTCCGCGCGGGACGTGAAACAAGCGGCGGCCGAACAAGCGGCGGTAGACCGAGGCCCGGCCGGCGACGGTGCGAAGCTGACTGACTCAGATCGGCGAGGGGCACACGAAACGGCTGACCAGCGAAGCTCAGATCGAGATCACGCCGCCGACGACCGGGAGCGTTCGGCGTCTGACCGTCACGACGACGCATTGGACCGCGATCAGTCCCAGGTCCAGGCAGACCGACGGATTTCGAATCGCGATCAGGCGACCCAAGATCGACACCGGGCCGCTGTGGATCGGGACCAGACCGCGGCTGATCGCGCCGCGTATCAGGCAGACGCCGACCAACGAACCGCCAACCGCATCGAAAGTGCCAGAGATCGCGCCCATGCGGCCGCTGACCGCGAGCAGGCCATCGCCGATCGAGCTGCCGGGGATCGCGATTACGACCTGCAAAGAGACGACCTGAGACGGGCGCAGCTTGATCAGCTCACCGGCGCGTTTGGCCGCGAGATCGGTCTGCTCTTGCTTGAGCGCGAGATCGACCGCGCTCGCCACGGAAACGGCGACCTCGTACTCGCCTATATCGACGTCGACGGGCTCAAGCAAATCAACGACGGGCGCGGTCACGCCGCCGGCGACGCGCTGTTGGCCAATACCGCCGCGGCGATTCAGGCGCATCTGCGCTCCTACGACACGCTGGTGCGGGTCGGAGGCGACGAGTTCGTCTGCGCGCTGGGAGACTGCACGTACCCCGTCGCGCTCGCCCGCTTCGAGGACATCAGGGCCACGATGCGCCAGGTCCAGCCGACAACGTCGATCAGCGTGGGCTTTGCGGAATTGCTTCCCGGGGACACCCTCGAACAGCTCACCGCGCGTGCAGACGTCGCACTCTACGAGGCGAAGCGGGCGCGATAGCCGCCGGCTTTCCTCGCTCAGACGACGACGGCTTCGGGCGACGAGCCGTCGCCGCTCGTGGACCCACACTCTTAGGTTATGGGCGGTTTGGTCGATGGTTATCGGGTAGGCGTTCTGGCTCGCTGGTTTCGAGGCTCGTACATCAACGCATCGCACGGCGCGCGGTCTGGCGGCAGCGAGTGCTGTCAGCCTGAGTGATCGAGGCCGTGCAAAAGTCCCTCGTTGGTCCTCGGCCTGGTAGCCGGCAATCAGTACCGCTTCGGGTGGGGGTGACAAATCGGCAGACATCGCTTGCACCTAACTGACAGCGGACGTTCCCTTTCGGACGGCGGCCGAGATTGGCCAGACCGACGCGGGAGTCAGGCGGACAAGCCGCCGTCGGTCCAGGCTTCGTCGGCAGACACCTCTCTGATCACGCGCAGCCAGCTCGGCGTTGGGCGAGGCTCGCGATCGCCGTCGTCGATCTCTGCGATGAGCGTGCCGTTCTCCAGTTCGTCAACCGCGATTCGGACTCCGTCGCGCTCAACGACGTGACGCGTCTTTCGCAGCGGCTGGCCCGGAAGTGTCTTCAGCAGCTCCCGCTCGACATCATCGAGATAGATCGACGTGCACGCGATCTCACTGGGGTCGGCCGCCAACCGGACCTTCTGCCCAAGCTTTCGTGTGACCGCACCGTCGCCCGCGACGATTTCGCGGAGGCGCAGCCGGGTCCCATCGATGTAGCGGTCGGTGATGTCCTGGACCTCGACCACGCCGTCCGGAACGCGTTCAATGAGGAAACGTCGCTCGCGCTCGATGACCGCGTATTTCAGCGACTGACGCACCGTGCGTCACGGTACCTCCGCTGCGTCTGAAGCCGGTGGCCAGACGCCGCTTCGACCGCCCGGGCGCTCGCTTCCAAGTCCCAGATCAAGCGGCCGCAGTTTCAACAGCCGTGGCGGTCAGGCCAGCTGTGCGTCGTGAGTTTCAGGATGGCCTTCGGGCTTCGCCGCGAGCAGGCGGATGTCGGGGACGAGCAGCCCGATGGCGGTCACCAGGGTTGCGGCGGCGCTGCAGGTGATGATCGCGGCCGAGATGCCGATCGCATCGGTGAGCGGGCCGACGAGTGCGTAGCCGATCGGCATCACTGCGAGGGTGCCGGCCCAGTCATAGGAGCTGACGCGTGAGATCGCGTTGGCGGGGACGTTCTGCTGCATCGCGGTCCACCACAACGCGTTCATCACCGTCGCTCCCATCCCCGAGACGAACTGGAAGACCCCGACGAGGTAGATCGGCGCGTGCACCCCGAGCAGGATGCCCGGGATGAGCGCGGGCAGAAACGCATAGAACCCCGCCCGCAGGAGGAACCGAGGCCGGTAGCGCAACAGCACGCTGCCGCCGACCAGCATCCCCAGCGCCCACGCGATGCTGATCCCGGCGTAGGCAGGCGCGCCGCCGTAGCGCTGCCGGCAAATGACCGGTGCCAGAACCAGGAACGACGCCAACAGCATGTTGCCCACCGACATGTTCACGATCGTGGTCCACAGCCATCGGCGGCTGGTGACCTCGTGCA
>CAJCHX010000502.1 GCA_903970215.1 Acidobacteriaceae bacterium | reverse complement strand
GCCCGCCTCGCTGACCGCGGGGACGCTCCGGCGGCTCACCCGCCGCGTCACCGCCGCGCCGGATGCCGCGCGATCGATCACCACAGCCCCGTACACCGGCGCACCCCTGGGCGACCTGCCCGTCTCGACCCCGGCCGACGTCGAGAACGCGTACGTCCGCGCTCGCCGCGCGCAGGAGGGGTGGGCGGCGATGCCGGCGGCGGACCGTGCCGCGGTGCTGCTGCGCTTCCACGACCTCGTCCTGAAGAATCAGGCCACCGGGCTCGACCTGATGCAGGCGGAGAACGGCAAGACGCGCCGCGATGCGTATCTGGAGATCGCCGACGCCGCGATCGCCGCGCGCTACTACGCGCGGACGGCCCCGAAAGTCCTTGCGCCGCAGCGTCGCCGGGGCGCTCTGCCGTTCCTGACCCGCACCACCGAGGTGCACCATCCCAAGGGCGTCGTGGCGATCATCTCGCCCTGGAACTACCCGCTGTCGATGGCCGCGACCGACGCGATCGCCGCGCTGATGGCCGGTAACGCGGTCGTGCAGAAGCCGGATACCCAGACCGCCCTCACCGCGCTGTGGGCCATGGACCTGATGTACCAGGCGGGCCTACCCACCGACGTCTGGCAGATGGTGATCGGCCGCGGCAGTTCCATCGGCGACCCGCTGATGGCCGGCGCGGACTACATGATGTTCACCGGTTCCACTGCCACCGGCCGCCAGATCGCCCGCGACGCCGGCGAGCGGCTGATCGGAACCTCACTGGAGCTGGGGGGCAAGAACGCGATGGTCGTCCTCGATGACGCAGACATCGAGCGCGCCGCCGCCGGCGCCGTTGCCGCCGCATTCCCCTCCGCAGGCCAGCTGTGCATCTCCGTCGAGCGTCTGTATGTCGCCGAATCGATCCGCGACCGGTTCGTCGCGAAGTTCGTCGAGCGCACCAAGGGACTGACGATCGGCGCCGCCTACGACTTCAGCATCGATGTCGGCAGCCTCACCACCGATAAGCAGCTGCAGACGGTGTCGCGCCACGTCGACGACGCCGTCGCGAAGGGCGCGACCGTGCTCGCCGGCGGTAGGGCGCGCCCGGATCTCGGTCCGCTGTTCTATGAGCCGACGATCCTCACCGACGTCACGCCGGAGATGACGCTGTACGCGCACGAGACGTTCGGTCCGGTGGTCTCGATCTACACCGTCGCCGACGATGACGAAGCCGTCGCGCGGGCCAACGACACCGTCTACGGCCTCAACAGCAGCGTCTGGGGCCGCGACGCGCGGCGCGCGCGTTCGGTTGCCGCCCGGCTGCACTCGGGCACCGTCAACATCAACGACGCATTCGCGGCGGCCTGGGGCAGCATCGACTCCCCGATGGGCGGCATGAGCGACTCCGGTCTGGGTCGTCGGCACGGCGTCGACGGCATCCTCAAGTACACCGAGGCGCAGACCATCGCGCACCAGGCTCCGGTCGGGTTCTACCCGCCCAGCGGTGTTCCGTGGAGGGCATGGGCCCCTGCCGTCACGACGGCCCTGCGGATCTGGAAGACGACCGGCGCCCGCTGATGCCACATCCACGAGTTCGATACCGAAGGGCACTGACATGAGTACTGCCACAACACCCGTCCCGACCACCATGCGGGCCGTCGTCGTCGATGATGCGAAGCACCTCGTCGTCGCCGATGTCCCCACCCCGATCCCGGCCCCCGGCGAGGTCCTCGTGCAGGTCGCGGCCGCGGGTATCAACCGTGCCGACCTGATGCAGCGCCAGGGCCTGTACCCGCCGCCGCCCGGCATCACCGACATCATGGGTATGGAGATCTCCGGCACCGTCGTCGCCCTCGGCCCGGACGTCGACGGCGCCGCCGTAGGCCAGCAGGTGTGCGCCCTGATCGCCGGCGGCGGCTACGCGCAGTACGCGGTGGTACCCGCCTCCCAATTGCTCCCCATCCCCGCCGGCGTCACGCTCATCGACTCCGCGGCCCTCCCGGAGGTGGCGAGCACCGTCTGGTCGACGATCGTGATGGACGCCGGACTGCAACCCGGCGAGCTGTTCCTCGTACACGGCGGCGGCAGCGGCATCGGTACCCACGCCATCCAGGTGGCGAAGGCACTCGGGGCACGGGTCGCCGTGACCGTCGGGTCCGAGGCGGAGGCGCAGCGTTGCCGCGAGCTGGGCGCCGACATCGTGATCAATTACCGGGAGCAGGATTTCGCGGCTGAACTCGCCGGCCAGGTCGACGTGATCCTCGACATCATGGGCGGCAGTTACCTCTCGCGCAACGTCGACGCACTCGCCGTCGGAGGTCGCCTGGTGATCATCGGCATGCAGGGTGGCTTCACCGGTGAGGTCAACGTCGGCGCGCTCATCGGCAAACGCGCCCGGATCATCGGGCTCAACGTCCGCAATCGACCACTGACCGGCCCCGGGTCCAAGGCCGAGATCGTCGCCGCGGTGGCCGCGCAGGAATGGCCGCTCATCGACAAGGGACTCATCACACCGGTGATCTCCGCCGTGCTGCCCCTCGCCGAGGCCGAGCGCGGCCAGGCGACGCTCGAGTCCAAGGACTCCGTGGGCAAGGTCCTGCTCCTACCCGCCGGAGCCTGACTCGAAGTCACGCCGGCGTGACCACCCCCGACCCGAAATCGTCTCAACGGAGGTTCAATAGTGACCCGCTCGACACCGAATCGGATCGTCGTCTTCGGCGCCACCGGCTACGCGGGCGGCCTCGCCGCACAGGCGTTGGTAGGCAGAGGACTCGAACCGGTACTCGCCGCACGATCCGAAGCGAAGCTCGCCGCTTTCGCAGCCAGCCTCGGCGGTCTCGACTACATGGTCGCCGACGTCTCGGCGCCCGCCAGCGTTCGGGCGCTGGTGGAACCGGGAGATGTCCTCATCACCGGAGTGGGGCCGTTCGAACGGGTGGGCTGGGTGGCGGCCGGGGCCGCCGCCGAGGTCGGCGCCCACTACGTCGACTCCACCGGCGAGGTCGGATTCGTCCAGGAACTGGTTCGCCGGCACGACGCCCAGGCCAGGGACACGGGCTCGGTGATGTTGCCCGCGTTCGGTTATGACTACGTGCCCGGTGTTCTCGCGGGCGCGCTCGCCCTCGAGGAGGCGGGGCCCGACGCGTGGTCGGTCGATATCGGCTACTTCGCGACCGGGTCCCTACGAAACGGCCTGAGTCAGGGCACCCGGAAGACCGTCGCGGACGGTATGCGCCAGCCGGTCGCCGTCTTCCAGGACGGCCGGCTCGTCTACCGTCGCGCCGCGCAGGACGTGGTCCGGTTCTCGGTGCGCGGGTCCGAACGGAGCGCGATCCTCGCGTCCGGGACCGAGGTGCTGCAACTTCCGGCGAGCTATCCGGGTCTGCGGCACGTGCGCGTATTCAATGGTTGGTTCCCCGAACTGGCCCGCCCGATGCAGCTGGCCTCGCTGGTGGCGACGACGCTCTCCCGCATACCCCTGGGACGGCGCGCGCTCGACGAGGTCACGTCCCGCCTGGTCGGGCCGCCCGGGGGCCGGATGCCGCCGAGCGCGCCAAGACCCGCGGCGTCGCGGTCGCCGTTGCGCGGGCATCCTCTGGCGAGGTGCTTGCCGACGTGGTGGTCGAGGGGCCGTCCCCCTACAACGTCACCGCGGAGCTGATGGCGGTCGCCGGGCACCGTCTGGCCTTGGGCGCAGGTCGCACTCCCGGCGTCGTCGGCCCGATAGACGGGCTGGGCGCCGACGACTTCATCGCGGTCTGTGCCGAGGTGGGGCTTGCCCGGGTGTGACCGAACCGAATCAGTGACCCTTCGCCCAGCTGGGGACAGGGAGCGCATACCGGGCGGTCAACGACGCCGAGGCGATCGCATGGGATCGGATGGCGGCCACCGCGGCCGCGGGGTCGGCGTCGTCGGGCAGCCCGACGCTGGGGGTATCGAGGGCGTACACCGTCAAGATGTAGCGGTGCGGAGTGCCGGGCGGCGCGCACGGACCGGTGTATCCGGGTCCGGCGAACAGCTTGAAGCTCCCGATATCGAGCGAGTGCAGAGCCTGCCGGGCCAATGGCGAGTGGCCCGGCATCCCCTCCGGCAGTGACCTGACCTGCGGTGCGATGTCGTAGGCCACCCAATGCCAGAACCCGTGCGGCGGTGCGTCCGGGTCGTACATGGTCACGGCGAAGCCACGGGTGCCGGCGGGCGCGTTCCACCATTCGACATCCGGTGAGCGGCCGCCGCCCCGGCAGATCGCCGTGTTCAGCTGGGGCCGCTGCACCGTCGACCCGCCGGGCATCGCAACGCTGGAGATGCCCAGCCCGGACGGTGCCGCGTGCACGGCGGCCGGGGTGGTCAGCGACAGCACCACGACGCCGATCGCGGTGACGACCTTCTTGGCGG
>CAJCHX010000501.1 GCA_903970215.1 Acidobacteriaceae bacterium | reverse complement strand
CGGCCTCGATCGCCTTCTTGTTCGCGTCGGAGATAATCCCGGCGTCGGCGATCACTGTCACGTCGTCGAGACCGTGTGCGGCCATGAACGATTCGATCGTCGGGACATCGTGGCGGTCTCGCCGCGATTGCCCTCGAACGCCTCCACCATCAACGGGAACCCGGCGGCGGCGGTGAGCAGCCCGACCGTGATGTGCGGCTCGAGCCGCCGTTCCTTCGAGAACCCGGGCTCACGGAACCCGTGCCCCTTGTCGGTCTCGAAGTACAAGGTCGTGACGTCATACAACACAAGGGTTTTCGGCCCCAACCCGGCGCGTACGGCACACGCGCCGGCCAACGCCTGGCGGAACTGCGGCTGCGCGAACGACCGCAGCCGCCGATTCACAGTCGGGTAGGACGCGCCGGGAACGCCGACCTCCGCGAGCACCCGCAACGAATCCAACTTGTTGGTCGGTTCGATTATTCGAGCCAGCACCAGATACCGGAATACGCTGTGCGCGCCGGCCACACCGCCGAACCTGAGGATCCGGTAAGCGTGGTCGAGGGTGTCCCACAACAGGCCCATCCGAGACGCCGTATCCGTGCTTGAGACTGCTATCGCGCCCGCGATCGAAGAGCGTGCCGCGATTGCTGATCATCGGGAGTTGCTAACCCTGATCGACGGAATCGCTGCGCTGCAGCGGACCTAGTGGCGCGTGTCGTTCATTATTGAACAGTTAGTTGGCTGCGAGAATATTTAGGTGGCCAATCACCCAGCTCCCGCGTTGACGCTCCGTGATGGTGATCGTGAGGTGCTGGAGTCGTGGATGCGGTCGGCATCCGTGCGTGCCAGCGCGGCGAAGCGGGCGAGGATCGTGCTTCTCGCCGCTGACGGCGAATCGAATCAGCGGATCGCAGAGTTGGTCGGTGCGAGTCGTACGACGGTGATCGCGTGGCGCGATCGGTACCTCGAGCGTGGTCTCGAAGGCCTCTCGGATCGGGATGGGCCGGGCCGGCCGCGGGAGCTCGATCAGGATGCGATCATCGTGGCGACATTGACTCCACCGCCGAAAAGCCTTGGCGTGACGCATTGGTCGACCCGCTTGCTCGCCGGCCGGTTGAAGGTCTCTCCGGCGTCGGTGGCGCGGGCGTGGCGAGCATTCGGGATCAAACCGTTCAAGGCGGAGTCGTTCCGGTTCTCCACCGATCCGCAGCTGGTGGGCAACGTGACCGACATCTGTGGCCTCTATCTGAACCCGCCGGAGAACGCGATCGTGCTGTGCATCGACGAGAAGTCGCAGATCCAGGCCCTCGACCGGACGGTGCCGATCCTGCCGACCCAGCCCGGGAAGGTCGAGCGTCGCTCCCACGACTACTACCGGCACGGCACCACCACATTGTTCGCCGCGTTGCAGATCGGGACCGGGAAGGTGACCGCCGGGCTCAAACCCAAGCATCGGCATCAGGAGTTCCTCGCGTTCCTGCGGCAGGTCGACCGTGCATACCGCGACGTCACGGACGAGGCCGGCAGGCCGGTCGAGCTGCACCTGGTGATGGACAACTACGCGGCGCACAAGCACACCGAGGTGAAAGCCTGGCTCACCCGCTATCCGCGGATGATCGTGCACTTCACCCCGACCCACGCCTCGTGGATGAACCTCGTCGAGGTCTGACGCGCGCTTCGCTGAGATGAGTGACATCATCAAGTCGTGGTGGCTGACAGTCCGCCCTGACGAACTGGTCGACTTTATGGGCGTGCGAACACGTGCTGGCGGCACTCGCTTCGTCAACTTGATAGCCGCGCTCCACGCCGCGTCGGGGACATCGCCGGTCGTCTGCGATGCCCTCGGCATTTACAGCGACTCACAACTGAACGCGCTCGGCCTATCAATATTCTTGGCACGCACCGAACTCCTTGGCTCACCAGTGGTGGTTCTCGATGATCCCATTCCTGACAGCGATCCTGACCACCGACTCACGTTTTTTCAGAACGGCATCACAAAGCTCCTCGATGCCGGGGTGCAGGTCATCTTGACCACTTACGACAGTAGGCTGGCTGATTGGACGATGAGCAATCACAATCGTCGCGGACTGACCGCGTACGAACTCGATCTCGCCGATCCTCGAGTAGGAACCGTGCCAACACAGACCTCCGATATGTTCAGCCGACTGATGCTGGATGCCGAGGACAACCTCAATGCACCAACTGCCCGCGGACGCAGGGCCGCGTGTGGAAGCTACCGCTCGGCAGCGGAGCGACTCGCGAAGCAGATCATCGCCACGGGGCGCAGTGACGCGGGCACACCCAGCTCAGTTGCGGACGTTGGCGCCGAGGCGTCGATGTTGAGACAACTCGTCCCGCTCGTCCGCGGTTTCGCTCTCGGTAGCGGGGAGAAGGGACAGTGGAACACCTTCGCAGCCGTCCTGAACCCCGCCCGGAAACCACGACGACGACGTGCCTCGTCCACGGCGGAATTGAAAGTCGTCCGAGGCAACCTCCGCAAGATCGCGAAGACGCATCGCGAGCACTGGCCAAACGGCCTGGTCTCGTGATTCAGTAGCGACTACACGCTGAATAGAAAACGGGTCGAGCGATTACCACACCGTGGTGTTGCCCAGAATCGTTGCGCTCAGCCGGTGAAGCCGCTGGCTATGCCCCATGATTCTAGCGTCGGCTGTTCACCAACCTCAGCGCTAGTGCGGATTCGGATAAGGGTGGAGTTCGCGGCTTTTAGCATCATCATGGTCTGCACTGATGCGCAGCGACTGTTCGACAAGTGAGGAGGCGCCCGCAGTCGCGGTTAGCGCCCGAAGATCTGGCGGAGTGCGGCTTCATCACCTTGGATTCCGACGGCCTCGCGGACGTCGTCAAGACCAAGCATCCCGGTAGCCATGCCGAGGATGTACATCGGCTCAGCTCGTAGGACTGCATCGAGGCGGCGCCCGTCGTGTCGGGCGACCTCCAGACCTTCTTCGCTGGCCTGCACCTGAAACAGCTGTTCGTCAATCTTCAGGCCGATCGTTGAGGACGTGTCAGCTGCTGTCCGAGTCCGGTTCAGAAGCGCTGGTAGTGCCACAGCGAGCCACTCCGGTAGGAACGGGTCACCACCTGGCCCGCGCACCATCAGCGGTGCCGACCAGCGGATCAGGCCCTCGATCGGGCCGCGTAGCTCGGCCCCCCACGGAGTCAGTGCGTACACCACGGCATTGCCGGTGGTCGCAGGCCGGCGTTCGACCACTCCGACCGCTTCAAGGTCGCGGAGTCTGTCTGACAGCAGGTTTGTCGCGATGCCAGGCAGACCATCTGCGAGCTCTCGGTAGCGAGCGGGGCCCATGAGCAACTGGCGGACGATGAGCAGGTTCCAGCGGTCGCCAACGACGTCCAGGGCGCGCGCGAGACCGCAGTAGTGGCCGTAGCTTCGGCTCATGTGTATCACTTGACTTTCTTATCGTGACTTGCCAATCTCAACTATACCCGATGGAGAGGACCACGGCCATGCCCGCTGGAGAACGGCCCACATGGGTCGACGACGACCTGTTTCCCTTCGACAGCCACTTCGTGGAGCTGGACGGCAACGTCGTGCACTACGTCGATGAAGGAACCGGGCCGATCCTGCTGATGCTTCACGGGAATCCGACCTGGTCGTTCCTCTGGCGCGACGTGATCCGCACCCTGAGCAGCGAGTTCCGGTGCGTTGCTCTCGACTACCCCGGCTTCGGGCTATCTACCGCCAAGCCCGGCTACCGACACCTTCCGGAAGAACACACGGACGTCGTTGAATCCTTCGTCGACACGCTCGCAATCACTGGAGCAACGCTGGTCGGGCAAGACTGGGGCGGCCCCATCGGTCTGGCAGTCGCGCAACGTCGGCCAGGCACCTTCGACCGGCTCGTGCTCGCCAACACCTGGGCATGGCCCACCAACGGCGATCTCTACTTCGAGGGCTTCTCCCGAATCGGCGGCTCAAGTCCACTCCGCCTACTGGCACGTCAACTCGACCTCGTCGTCAACGCCTTCATCC
>CAJCHX010000500.1 GCA_903970215.1 Acidobacteriaceae bacterium | reverse complement strand
CGGCTGGCGCACGAGCCGTTCGGCTGGCGGCCCACCACGCTCGAGGTCACCTTGCGCCGCTATGGCTGCGCGGAGTGCGGGCACGTGTGGCGCCAAGACATGACCGCGGCGGCCGAGCCGAGGGCGAAGCTGTCGCGTCGGGCGATGGCGTGGGCGTTGCACGCCTTGGTGATCGGTCATCTGAGCGTCGCCCGCGTCGCCGAGGCGCTGGGCGTGTCGTGGGACACGGCGAACAACGCGGTGCTCGCCGAGGGCTGCCGGGTGCTCATCTCCGACCCCGCCCGCTTCGACGGGGTGCGGGTCCTCGGTGTCGACGAGCACGTGTGGCGACACACACGGGCCGGCGACAAGTACGTGACGGTGATCATCGACCTCACCCCCGTCGCCGACAGCACGGGGCCGGCCAGGCTGCTCGACATGGTCGCCGGCCGCTCCAAAGCGGCGTTCGCCGCATGGCTCGCCGCCCGTCCGGCCGAGTGGCGTGACGGCGTGGAGGTGGTGGCGATGGACGGCTTCACCGGCTTCAAGACCGCGACGGTCGACGAGCTGCCCCAGGCCATCACCGTGATGGACCCGTTCCACACGGTCCGTCTCGGGGGTGACGCCTTGCAGGAGTGCCGGCGGCGGGTGCACCAACAGCTCCACGGCCATCGCGGCCGCCGCAACGACCCGCTGTTCCGGGGGCGCCGGACGTTGATGACCGGCGCCGACCTGCTCACCGACCGGCAACGTGGCCGGCTCGAGAAGCTGTTCGCCCTCGAGGCGCACACCGAGGTCGAAGTCACCTGGAGCGTCTACCAGCAGATGGTCGCCGCCTACCGCGCCAAGAACCCAGCCGAGGGCCAGCGGATGCTCGCCCGGCTGATCGACACCCTCGCCGCCGGTGTCCCCAAAGCGCTCATGGAGCTCGCCAAGCTCGGCCGGACCCTGAACAAGCGGCGGGCCGACGTGCTCGCCTACTTCGACCGGCCCCACACTTCCAACGGCCCGACAGAAGCGATCAACGGCCGGCTCGAGCACCTCCGTGGCTCTGCGCTCGGCTTCAGGAACCTGACCAACTACATCGCCAGATGCCTCCTCGAAGCCGGCGGGTTCAGACCCCAACTACACCCTCGATTGTGAAGAGCCATTAGTCTTCCAATGCAATCTTCAACGAAGGTCTTGCGCCTTCGCCCTGCCACGCTATTTTGCGAGGCGTCCGTGAACCCATTTGTAAAGACGCAGACGGGCAGAGGTTAAGCCACCGAGGCGAGGTCGCCTCCGTCGTGTGTGCTACCTCGATGGTGGGCGCGTACGGAGGAACGCAAGGCGATCGCGTAGCGGGTAGCGAAGGCCGAACTTCCGTGGAAGGTCGCCCCAGGGTTGCATCGTCCGACGTCGGGGGCGTCGACGGAGGTCGATCGCTGCGGGGGCCGAGAGGGCTACGCAGGGCCCGCTCACCTGACCTGTGAGCGGGCCCTACGCCCGAAAGTGCGGAAGCTGGTCGCTGATCCGGTGCTCCCTGGGCTGGTCGCGGAGGGGCTCCAGCGGCGGTGGTCGCCGGCCGGGGTGCTGCAGTGGCTCAAGGAGGTGAAGCAGCGGGCGAGGGCAGCAGGTGCGCTCGTTGGCGCGTCTAGTGTCGCTAGACGATAGCGTCACCCTTGTGGGACTGGGCAACGATCAACTTCAGGAGCTGCTCACGGCGCAGGACCGTCAGTCCGAAGCGGAGCACGCGTACCGGGTTGCCACAACGGAGTTTTACGGCACAGTTCGTCGGCTGCAGATTGAAGGAGCTTCATTTCGCGACCTTGGGGTGGCACTCGGCCTCAGCCATCAGCGTGTCCATCAGATCGTCACTACTGCCGGCGGAGGTCGTCCGTGGTCGAGAACAGCCGACGGTGTGGTCGCATGTTCGTTTTGTGGACGAAAGCCAGAAGATGTTGCCAAGGTGGTCGCCGGTGACAGTGCCTACATCTGCAGTGGATGCATTCTTGTCGCGAAGGACCTGCTCGTCTCGGGACGACAAGCTGTGGTCGATGGAGCCACGATCAGGTTGGGTGGGCAGGAGCGTCGAAGTCGCAAGTGCAACTTCTGCAACAAGCGGCGGTCTACGGCTGCCAGCGTTGTTTCTCGCAGCGAAGCCGCGTTGATCTGTGTCAGCTGCCTCGATCTGTGCAGGGAAGTGCTGGACCTCTCGGAGTGACGCGGGGCCTTCCCGGAGCGGAAGGGGCCTCGCTCCGTCCAGGCCAGCTGCCGTCCGATCAGCTGGACGCACGGACGTCCCGTACCATCGCTGCTTTCAACGCAGGATGGGATTCTCGAGCAGCACTGGCTGAGGCGCCCTGGAAGATGACACGTGAGGGCAACGAGAGCGCGTACCAGCGTCGGCACCGCCGGCCGAGCGCTCAGGTCGCCCCGATGGCCGATGCGGCCTCCCGGAGGGCGCCGCGCTGGGCCGGGTCGGCCACGCCGATCAGGGCCGCGGCCCGCTCACTGGTATCGAGGCCGCGCAGGTCGGCCACGCCGTGCTCGGTGACCACCACGTCCACGTCGGTGCGGGGCGTAGACACCACCGCCGGGGCGGCGACGACCCCGGGCCGGGCGGCGGTCCCGGCGCGCAGGGCGACGACCGACAGGCCACCGGGCGAGCGGGACGCGCCGAGGCAGAAGTCGGGGTGGCCGCCGGGCCCGGACACGACCCGGCCGCCGGCCACCTCGACGTTCACCGAGCCGTCGAGGCCGACCTGCAGTGCCGTGTTCACCGCCACGAATCGGGGGGTGGCACCGATGGCGCCGAGGTCGTGGGTCACCTCGACGGGCGCCACCCGCAGGTCGCCGGCGCGGTGGAGGGCGGCCAGGCCGGCCCCGCCCCACACGTAGGCGGCCATCGCCGGGCCGACGAGCAGGCCCCGGTCGGCCAGGCCGACCAGCTCGTCGGTCACCACCCCGGAGCGGACCCGGACCGGGACGGTGAGGGCGTCGACGAAGGCCGCCCCGAGCGCCCCCGGCCCCCACTGGACGGTGGCCCCCTCGGGGACCAGCGCCGCGACCCGGGCGGCGATGGCCCGTTCCGCCTCGCCCGGCTCGGCCGACTGGGGCGGGTCGGGCGGCTCGGCGCGCTCCACCACCTCGACGACGCGCCCCTCCACTGCGGCGGTCGGCCCGGCCGGCGCGGCCGACGCCGGCCAGGCCTCGATGACCACGGCGCCGGCGTGGCGGGCGGCGGCGGGCGCCCATCCCACGCT
>CAJCHX010000499.1 GCA_903970215.1 Acidobacteriaceae bacterium | reverse complement strand
GCGCTGCGCCGGTCTGCCGGATCACGAAATACGGCACGCGCGTCCCGTCCTCACTGGTCGCGAAGAACTGCTCCGCGGACACGCCCGTCGTGTCGAACTGCTCGGGCGCCGACTTGATCGGCTCCAGCGCCCCTCCCGCCGTGCCGTACAGCAGGGTCGACGGCATCGTGAAGGAGCTGGCATCGCAGAAGATCTCGTCCGACTCCCGCGGATCGACACCGACCACCGCGATCTCGGCCAACTCGGGGAGGCCGCGGGTCTCACGACGTTCCCAGGTGCCGGGCTCGAGCGTGAGCAACTCGGACCGCACATCCCGCATCGTCGCCACGAGAACGTACGACTTCGTGAACACGAGACCCTGGAACGACGTGTGCGCATCCGGCGTGAACACCACCGTGTGATCGCGCGAACCCGCCTGGTAGGCGGAGAAATCGAACGCCACCAGACTTCCGGGCTCGACGGTTCCGGTCGGCAGCTCCCACGCCGTCTTCGGGCGAACCAGCATGTGGTCGCGGTACACGGCTCTGAGCGCGTCGGTGGGCGCGTCGATCAGGGTGCGGGCACCCGTCTCCGGGTCCAGGACGTAGTCCACGGCGTTGTAGAAGTCGACGGAGCGGCTCACGAAATGCCGTTCGTAGCCGGGTGTGTCGTCGTACGCGGCGCTGACCGACACATCGGTCGGCTCACCGGCGAACACGGTCTGCGCCGCGGCGAGGGGCTCGCCGCGGTGCCACCGCTTGGCGACTCGCGGATAGCCGGATTCGGTGAGCGTCGACACGCCGTCGGCATCCGGGCCGAAATCCGTTCCGACATAAACGTTGTCGGCGTCGATCCAGGAGATCTGGCTCTTGTTCTCGGGGAGGGCGAACCCGCCGTCGGTCTCGGATATCCACTCGCGCCGGGAGATCGAGAACTCGCGGATCACGCTGGCGTCGGCGCCGCCGCGCGACAGCGACACGAGTGCGCGGTCCCATTCGAGCCCGTCGGGCCCGGCCGGTCGCAGCACCGTTGCGCCCGCCCACACCCAGTTCTCGCCCTCAGCGTCGCGGAGCGCGTCCACGTCGATCACGACGTCCCATTCCGGGGCGTCCGTGCGGTAGGAATCGAGCGTCGTACGCCGCCACAGCCCGTACGGGTGCTCGGCGTCGCGCCAGAAATTCCACAGATGAGCGCCCCGCCGCCGCGGGTACGGGATCTTGTCGTCGGTCTCGAGGATCGCCAGCGCCTGCCGCTCGAGCTCCTCGAACCGCGCACCGGAGAGCGCCGCGGTGGTGGCCTTGTTCCGTTCGCGCGCCCAGTCCAACGGTGCTTCGCCTTCGACGTCCTCGAGCCATAGGTACGGGTCCATGCTGCCCACAATAGGTCTAGGGTGGTCGGCGTGGCTGAACACTTTGACACCGTTGTGCTAGGCGCCGGCCCGGGGGGGTACGTCGCTGCGATCCGAGCGGCGCAACTCGGGCAGAAGGTCGCGATCATCGAGGAGAAGTATTGGGGCGGTGTGTGCCTCAATGTCGGGTGCATCCCGTCGAAGGCGTTATTGCGGAACGCCGAGCTGGCCCACATCTTCAGCTCCGAGGCGAAGACGTTCGGGATCAGTGGCACCGCGACCTTCGACTTCGGCGCCGCCTTCGATCGCAGCCGCAAGGTGTCGGAGGCCAGCGCAGCGGGCGTGCACTACCTGATGAAGAAGAACAAGATCACCGAGATCGACGGCTACGGGGTGTTCCAGGACGCCAAGACGATCGCCGTCGGCGACCGAGTGGTGACCTTCGACAACGTCATCATCGACACCGGGTCCACCGTGCGGCTGCTTCCGGGTGTCGCGCTGTCGGACAACGTCGTGACCTACGAGACCCAGATCCTCACCCGCGAGCTGCCCGAGTCGATCGTCATCATCGGTGCCGGCGCGATCGGCATGGAGTTCGGCTACGTGCTGCGGGCCTACGGCGTCCAGGTCACCATCGTCGAGTTCCTCGACCGCGCGCTGCCGAACGAAGATGCCGACGTGTCCAAGGAGATCGCCAAGCAGTATCGCAAGCTGGGGATCAAGATCCTCACCTCGACCAGGGTCGAGACGGTCACCGACAACGGCTCGTCGGTCACCGTCACGTACTCTGACGCGAAGGGCCAGGGCTCGCTCACCGCGTCGAAGGTGCTGATGTCCGTCGGCTTCGCGCCGCGCGTCGAGGGCTTCGGGCTGGAGAAGACGGGTGTCGCGCTCACCGAGCGGGGCGCGATCGCGATCGCGATCGACGACCATATGCGCACCAACGTGCCGGGCATCTACGCGATCGGCGACGTGACCGCGAAGCTGCAGTTGGCGCACGTCGCCGAGGCGCAGGCAGTGGTCGCCGCCGAGACCATCGCCGGCGCGGAGACGCAGACGCTCGGGGACTACCGCAACATGCCGCGCGCCACGTTCTGCCAGCCGCAGGTCGCGTCGTTCGGCCTCACCGAGCAGCAGGCTCGCGATGAGGGCTACGACGTGAAGGTGGCCAGTTTCCCGTTCTCGGCCAACGGCAAGGCTCGCGGCCTCGCGGACGGCGTGGGCTTCGTCAAGCTGGTGGCCGACGCCAAGTACGGCGAGCTGCTCGGCGGCCACCTGATCGGGCCCGACGTCTCCGAGCTGCTGCCCGAGCTGACCCTCGCCCAGAAGTGGGACCTGACCGTGAACGAGCTGGCGCGCAATGTGCACACGCACCCCACGTTGTCCGAGGCGCTCCAAGAGGCCATCCACGGCCTCGCCGGTCACATGATCAACCTCTAGTCGGTCACAACCGCGGTCGGAGCGGGCCGAGGACGGCTCTACAGCGTCGTCGCCCCGCTCCCACCGCGGTTCGGTCGAGGATTCAGCGACGTTCCGGCTCGATGCCCAGGGCGTCGATGACGATGGCGAGGCCGTCGTACTGGGTGGTCAGCATGATGATCTCCACCAGGCGCCGGTCGTCGTAGTGCCGAGCCAGTGCGGCCCATGCCTGGTCGGGCACCGAGCGCGTCTCGACCAGTGCGGTGACCACCGCGAGCAGCGCACGGCTGGCGTCGTCCCAGCCGTCGCCGGCGTAGATCGCCTCGAACTGCGCGGGTGTGAGACCGGCCCGAGCACCGATCCGCCGATGGTGCCCCAGTTCGTACTCGCTGCGCCGCAGATAGGCCACCCGGACGATCACGGTCTCCGACTCGATTCGGCGGAGCGACCCGAACGGCATCAACAGGGCGGAGTAGCCGAACCAGCCGAGGAACAGGCGCTTTCCCCGGCCGAGGGTGGAGAACAGGTGCATGTCGGATGCGCCGATCGCCCGGGCCCCGATGCGGCTGATCGCGAAGTTGACCAGACCCTGCTGGGTGAGGCTGCCGGGGGACACGCGAGGTGGCATGAGCCCACGGTACCGGCGCGGCACCGACGGGCACCGGACGTGGGTCCGGACGCCGCTACTTCACGTGGTACGGCGACACCGTACTGCGGTGTTCGTCGATGTTCAGGGGGCGGCCGATGGCGGGGAATGCGCGCTGCGCGCAGTTGTCGCGCTCGCACACCCGGCACCCGGCCCCGATGGGGGTGGCATTGCTGTTGACCAGGTCGAGGCCGCGCGCATACACGAGGCGATGGGCGTGTCGCAGCTCGCAGCCCAGGCCGATTGCGAAGGTCTTGGAGGGCTGACCGAACC
This sequence comes from Acidobacteriaceae bacterium, assembly GCA_903970215.1. Taxonomy (GTDB): domain Bacteria; phylum Actinomycetota; class Actinomycetes; order Mycobacteriales; family Mycobacteriaceae; genus Tsukamurella. The sequence continues at coordinate 9,754 of CAJCHX010000499.1, read as the reverse complement.
GCGCCGCCCGCCGCTCGATGGTTCGCGCAACCCAGAGGTAGTTGCGGCCGTCGGGCATCTCGACGATCTGGACCAGGATCTTGCCGGGCCAGGCGAAGGTCTCGTACAGATTCCACAGCGGGCACGTGCCACCCGATGCCGAGAAGTGGAAGCCGGTGGACGACTGTCGCTTGCTCATGTTGCCGGCCCGGTCGACGCGCACGAACGAGAGCGGGATGCCGCGCAGGTTGGGCCGCTGCAATGTGGACAGGCGATGCGCGACCGTCTCGTAGCTGACCGAGAAGAAGGCCGACAGCCGCTCGATGTCGTACTTGAAGTCCTCCGCAGCGCCGTGGAACTGCGTGTACGGCAGCACCACGGCGGCGGCGTAATAGTTGGCGAGACCGTGTAGCGCGAGGCGGCGGGCATCTGCACTGTCGAAGCCGGCCTCGTCGACCAGTGCCTGGATCATCTCGCCGCATTCGAGGAAGCCGAGCTCCGCCGCCATCTTGAAGAACTGTTGGCCCCCCGAGAGGTGGCTCGAGATCTCCAGTACCCGGGTTACGGGGTCGTACCGGTGCAGCACTCCCTCGCCGAGGTCGACGCGGCGGCGGATGGACACGTCGTGCACGGTCTCGAGCCGCCGCGCGATCGCCGTGCGCACGTCGTCACCCTGCATGCGCATCCGGGCGGTCATCTCCTCGGCAGCGGTGTCCAGTCCGTCGAAGTAGTTCTGCCGCTGATAGAAGAAGTCTCGAACCTCCTCGTGCGGGTTCGAGATGGAACCGCGCGCGCCTGGATCGGTTCGGCCGTCCGTGGCCTGGGCCAGCTGATCGGCTGCTCCGAGGTAGCGGCGATGGAGCGACACCATCGCCCGGGCGAATCCGGGATGGTCACGCGCCAGATCCGAGAGCTCCTCGGTCGACGTCGGCGCGTCCACGTCCATCGTGACCTCGCGCAGCTCGGCGATCAGTCGGGTGTGGTCCTGCGAGTTGAAGAACGAGGTGTCCACGCCGAAGACGTCGGTGATCTTGAGGAGGACGGGCACGCTCAGCGGCCGCACGTCGTGCTCGATCTGGTTGAGATAGGACGGCGAGATCTCCAGCGCTTCTGCGAGCGACGCTTGAGAGAGGCCCCGTTCTTTGCGGAGCCCGCGAAGCCGGGATCCGACAAAGGTCTTCGACATGCGAAGAGTTTATCGGTGAATCGACCGCTACCGGCGAGTCCGCGTACCCCCGGTCGACTTCATCTATGATCTGTGTCACACTTTGATCAGCCGGTCGAGGCTCGATCGTCTCGCTGGCTGCGCGTACGGTGTCCGGTACCCTCGGACAAACTCCCAGTACGCCTGTACTTTTTGGCGAACGGGCCGGTCTCGACTTTGCAGGATTAGCAAAGCTGACGGCGTTTCGTGGCTGAGTTTGGCACTCTACCCCGCCTTGGCCTGCAACTTTGCGTATGGCACAGTGGTCGAAGGCGCCCCGCCGGGCAGTCGAAGCGGGTTAACTCAGCCGCTGGATTCGCGAAGTGTCATCACCGACGCTTTCCCGGCCGCCGTCACCACTACCCGAGTTACGAAGAAATAGGGAGTCCATGAGCACCGTCGGAAAGCCGAGGACCGCGGCCGAGATTCAGCAGGATTGGGACACCAACCCGCGCTGGAAGGGCATCACGCGTGAGTACACCGCTGAGCAGGTCGCGGAACTGCAGGGCACCGTCGTCGAGGAGTACACCCTCGCGAAGCGCGGCGCCGAGATCCTCTGGGAGGGCGTGAACGGCGACGGCTACATCAACGCGCTGGGTGCACTGACCGGAAACCAGGCTGTGCAGCAGGTGCGCGCCGGCCTCAAGGCCGTGTACCTCTCCGGCTGGCAGGTCGCCGGCGACGCCAACCTGTCGGGTCACACGTACCCCGACCAGTCGCTCTACCCGGCCAACTCGGTTCCGCAGGTGGTGCGTCGCATCAACAACGCGCTGCTGCGCGCTGACGAGATCTCTCGCGTCGAGGGCGACACCTCGGTCGAGAACTGGCTCGTCCCGATCGTCGCCGACGGTGAGGCCGGCTTCGGTGGCGCACTGAACGTGTACGAGCTGCAGAAGGCCATGATCGCCGCGGGTGCTGCCGGTACCCACTGGGAGGACCAGCTGGCGTCGGAGAAGAAGTGCGGCCACCTCGGTGGCAAGGTGCTGATCCCGACCGCTCAGCACATCCGCACCCTCACCTCGGCCCGCCTCGCGGCGGACGTCGCGAACACGCCCACCGTCGTCGTCGCCCGCACCGACGCCGAGGCCGCCACGCTGATCACGTCGGACGTGGATGACCGCGACAAGCCGTTCGTGACCGGTGAGCGCACCGCCGAGGGCTTCTACAACGTGAAGAACGGCATCGAGCCCTGCATCGCTCGCGCCAAGGCCTACGCGCCGTACGCCGACCTGATCTGGATGGAGACCGGCACCCCGGATCTCGAGCTGGCCAAGAAGTTCGCCGAGTCCGTGAAGTCCGAGTTCCCCGACCAGCTGCTCGCTTACAACTGCAGCCCGTCGTTCAACTGGAAGCAGCACCTGGACGACGCCACGATCGCCAAGTTCCAGAACGAGCTGGGCGCCATGGGCTTCAAGTTCCAGTTCATCACCCTGGCCGGCTTCCACGCCCTCAACTACTCGATGTTCGACCTGGCTTACGGCTACGCCCGCAACCAGATGTCGGCATACGTCGAGCTGCAGGAGCGGGAGTTCGCCTCGGAGGAGCGCGGCTACACCGCCACGAAGCACCAGCGCGAGGTCGGCGCCGGTTACTTCGACCGCATCGCCACCACCGTCGACCCCGAGAGCTCCACCACGGCGCTCAAGGGCTCGACCGAAGAGGGCCAGTTCCACTAAGCTTCCCGCCACCCCGGGAGCTCGACCGACCAGCAGGCGGCTCGCAACATTCGTTGCGGGCCGCCTGCTGCGTCTGAGCATGCCGGCCGAAGGCTGCGGCTGCCCCTAGTGGCCGCCGCAGAAGGGAAGGCAGAGGTGACCGATATCGAATACGGCTCATCGATCCTCGGAGACCCGCGGGTCGGAACTCGCCAGGACGCACCGTGACCCGAGAGCCGATGTCGTTCGGCAACCACTTGATGCAGAGCCCGGCGGTCGCGGCCGTGTACGAGCGGTTGTGGCGGCCGGGATTCACCCGGCTGTTCAGCCTGGGCGGTGTGGGCACCCGCGAAGCCCACGACGCGCTGTTGGCCGACCTCGCGCCCGCCGGATCGAGCCGTGTGCTGGACGTGGCGTGCGGTCCCGGCCTGTATACGAGGCGGCTGGCCGCGGGGCTCTCGGACGCCGGCCTCGCCGTCGGGGTCGACCTGTCGGGCCCGATGCTGCGTCGCGCGGCCGCCGACAACCCGGCGCCGCAGGTCGCCTACGTCCTGGCCGGTGCGGAGGACCTGCCCTTCTCCGACGCGGCGTTCGATGTGGTCGTCTGCCTGGCCGCGTTGTACCTGATCCCCGATCCGCACCGCGCGGTGCGCGAGATGTGCCGGGTCGCGGCGCCGTCGGGCGAGGTGGTCGTGTTCACCTCGTTACGCACGCGGCTCAGCTCCCTCCCGGGCGTCGAGCGGCTCCTCGCGGCAGGAGGCTATCGTGTGTTCGGCCGTGACGAGGTGACCGGCTGGCTACGGGAGGCCGGCTGGTCCCGAATCGAGCACCGGATCAGCGGGCAGGGGCAGTTCATCCGCGCACGCGTAGACCACGGGCGCTGACGACCGACCGCCCGACCAGCCCGTGGAGGTGGCAGTGATGATGATCGGCCGGATCCGGCTCGGGATCCCGCGCGCAGGCACCGGTGATTCAGGCACCGCCCGCGGTATCGCCGGCCGTAGCGCGACGGTGCGGTACGGCGACGTCGACGGGTACCTCACGCGTGGGCTGGGCCTGAGCCCGGCGGGCGTGGCGGCACTGCGGGCCAAGCTGATCGCGTGAGCCGGACCGGCGATGACGCGATGACGGACCCGGGAGGAATCCGCGGGCGGCTCGCTCGCATGGCCGGGCGCGACCCACACGAGCGCGGGAGAACCGCGACCAACCTGGAGTTGTTCTTCGATCTCACGTTCGTGGTCGCATTCTCGCTGACCGGTGTGCAACTGGCCGATCACCTGGCTGCGGGGCAGTACCTGGCTGCGGTCATCGGATTCGTCTTCTGCGGTTTCGCGGCGATCTGGGCATGGATCAACTTCAGCTGGATGGCATCGGCGTTCGACACCGACGACTGGCTGTTCAGGCTGACCACCATGGTGCAGATGCTGGGCGTGTGCATCTTCGCGCTCGGAGCCGAGACGTTCTTCCGGTCGCTCGCCGAGCACCGACCGCCGGACAATCGGGTGATCGTCCTCGGCTACGTCGTGATGCGCATCGCGATGCTGGCGCAATGGGTGCGCGTCGCCGTGTCGAGCCAGCGCTATCGCCCGGCCGCGCTCTGGTACGTGGTGACGATCCTGGCGGCTCAGGTCGGGTGGGTGGGGACCGCGGTCGCGCGCCTCTCGCTGGGCGCATTGGTGCCGGTCGCGTTGGTGCTCTACGTCGTCGAGCTGGGTGGACCTGTGTTGGCCGAACGTCGCGCCCGCACCCCCTGGCATCCCCACCACATCGCCGAGCGGTACGGCCTACTCACCATCGTCACTCTCGGCGAGGGCATCGTCGGCACCGTCACCGCACTCCAGGCGGTGGTCGGAGAACAGGGCTGGAGCCTGGACGCGGTCGCGCTCGGCTTGGCCGCCCTCGCGATCAACCTCGGCATGTGGTGGGTGTATTTCGGTGTGCCCACAGCTCGGGCGCTGCATGCGCACCCGGACCGCTCGTTCCCATGGGGCTACGGCCACGTGGTGATCTTCCTGGCCGTCGCCGCGTTCGGTGCGGGGCTGCACGTGGCGGCGATGTCGATCCAGCATCACGCGCACATCCATGCCGGTGTGGTGCTGGCCGCGATCGTCGTCCCACTCGGGGTGTTCCTGGTGGGGGTCCTCGCGATGGCCACGTATCTGACCGGATTCGACGGCCTGTGCCTGGCCGCGGTCGTGGTCGCGATCGCGGTACTCGCTGCTGCGACGTACGCCGCCGATCACGGCGTGTCCGTGGTGGCGGCGATCGCGATCGCCGCGGTGGCACCCGTGTTGACGGTGGTGGTCGACGAGGTGGGAGGCGACCGCCGTCGAGCGGAGCGGCTCGACCGCCGGTCGGGCGAGCAGCCCGAAGACCAGGCCTGAGCCGCCCGCGTGCGCCGTCGCCGGGAGTCGTTCGGTATTACTTATGGAGTGACCGCGTCCCCCGTGACCGCGACGCCGACACCGTTCGGCGATCCGGACGAACAGAAGCGGCGCGACCTCTTCCGCATGAAGTCGGTGGCCCTCGGCTTCCTGGTCGGGGCCGCCGTCATCTACCTGATCTGCGAGTATCTGGGCAGCCGCAGCCATCCGGCCGCCTGGATCGGCTATGTGAAGGCGGCTACCGAGGCGGGCATGGTGGGTGGGCTGGCCGACTGGTTCGCCGTGACCGCGCTGTTCCGGCACCCTCTGGGCCTGCCGATCCCACACACCGCGATCATCAAGCGCAAGAAGGACCAACTCGGTGATGCGCTGGGTGGTTTCGTCCAGCAGAACTTCCTGACGCCGGACATGATCGCCGAGAAGGTCGGCTCGCTCGAGCTGACCACCCGGGTGGCGAACTGGATGGCGGCCCCGGAGAACTCGGAGCGGTTGGGTGCCGAGGCCGCGCGGCTGGTCAAGGTGATGTCGGAGGTTCTGCGTGACGAGGATGTCGAGCAGGTGCTCAACGCCACCATCATCAAGCGATTGGCTCAGCCCGAATGGGGCCCGCCCGTGGGGCGCCTCGTGGAGACGCTGCTCCAGGAGAATCGGCACCTGCCGCTGATCAACCTGCTGGCAGAGCGGGCGCACCACTGGGCACTCGGTAGCCAGGGGCTGATCGACAAGATCGTCGATCAAGACGGTCCCGCGTGGTCGCCGAAGTTCGTCAATTCGCTGCTCGGTGAGCGGATCTACCGCGAGCTGGTGGAGTTCACCTGGAAGGTGCGCAGCGATCCCGATCACGAGGTGCGGCACGCGATGAGCACCTTCCTGTGGGACTTCGCGTCCGATATGCAGCACGATCCTCGGACGATCGCGAAGGTCGAGACCGTCAAGGCCGAGCTGATGGGGCGCGAGGAGGTGCGGACGGCCGCGCAGGCGGCATGGCGCACCGCCAAGCGGCTCATCGAGCAGTCGGTCGACGATCCGGACAGCACGCTGCGCGCGAAATTCAGCGAGTCGGCGGCGCGGTTCGGGGTGCGGCTGCGCGACGATGCCGCTCTGCGGGCCAAAGCCGATTTCTGGGTGGACCGCAGCGTGCGGCACCTGGTGTCCAACTACTCAGGACAGATCATCTCGATCATCAGCGACACCGTCGCGCGTTGGGACGCGGACGAGGCCTCGAAGAAGATCGAACTCCAGGTGGGGCGCGACCTGCAATTCATCCGGATCAATGGCACCGTCGTGGGCTCGATCGCGGGGCTGGTGATCTACACCGTCACGCAGCTGCTGTTCACGTGACGTTCCGCTCACTGTGAGCTCAGTGCTAACTAGACGCTTGCAACAGCTAGCACCCGCGTGTACCGTTGATGGTAGCTGCTAAGGACGTGGGAGGTGCGGATGTGAGCGACGAGAACGGTGGTCACGGCCCCAAGGTCGGGGCACCGGATATCGGCGAATTCATCCGCGCCCAGCGCCTTGCGGCAGAGGTGTCCATCCGGCAGTTGGCCGAACGTGCGGGTGTATCCAACCCGTACCTCAGCCAGATCGAGCGAGGGCTCCGAAAGCCGTCGGCGGAGGTGCTGGGGCAGATCGCCAAGGCGCTCCGTCTGTCGGCCGAGGTGCTCTACGTCCAGGCCGGGATCCTCGAGGAGCGGCCGGAGAGCCCGGTCCGCGACGCGGTGATCTCGGACACGAACATCACGGAGCGGCAGAAGCAGGCACTGCTCGAGATCTACGAGAGCTTTCGCCGCGAGAACACGACCGGTGCCACGCCGATTCCACACGGACAGAACCCAACAAAGGAGAACCCGTCATGACCGAGCACAAGGTAGACGACATTCGTACCCCGCTGTTCGCCGCACTCGGCGCTGGTGACTTCGCCTTCGAGGCCGTCACCGAGGTGATCGAGAAGCTGCGCGCCGCTGCGACCGAGGCTTCCACCGACCTGCAGGGCAAGGTCACCGAGGCGCAGGCCAAGGTGTCCGAGGTCCGCGGCACCGCCGAGGCCAAGCTGACCGAGGCCAAGGACGCGCTGCCCAAGGACGTCGACGAGCTGCGCACCAAGTTCAGCCCCGAGGAGCTGCGCAAGGTCGCCGCCGCCTACATCCAGGTCGCGACCGAGATCTACGAGTCGCTCGCCGAGCGCGGCGAGTCGACGTTCGAGCGGATCAAGGCACAGCCGGTCGTCGAGGACGCCACCGAGCAGGCCACCAAGGCCTACAACAGCGCGGTCGAGCTGACCGAGTCGTCGCTGGGTCAGGTCGCGACCGCGACCCGTCAGGTGGGCGAGCGTGCCGCCAAGCTGGTCGGCCGTACGGCTGACGAGGCTGCCGACACCGTCGAGGCGGCCGCAGCGAAGGTCGACGAGGCCTCGGCCGAGTAGTCGACTCCGTCTGCGTCACACGTAACGCCCCGATGCCCGGCGGTCCGCGAAGGACCGCCGGGCATCGGCGTCTGTTCTCCGCCTAGGCTGGCAGTCGTGACCACTTTCTCCTACGGCCTGGCGAACGTCGTCGACATCGTGAGCCTCGCGCTCAAGGTCGCGGTGCTGTTGGCCGGCGTATACACGATCTACCACTGCGCGCGCAGCCGCGAGGATGCGTACCGAGCCACCGACAAGTGGCAGAAGAAGTACTGGCTGGCTGCGCTGATCGGATGCGTGGTCTTGATCGTCGCGCCGTTGGGCATGTTCGGCCTGGTGATCGGCGCCGTCGGCATCATCCTCTACCTGGTGGATGTGCGTCCGAAGGTCAATGAGGTACAGCACCGTCGGTATTGACGTGTCCGCGAGCAGATCCCGCATGACCTTCCCGAGTCGGGGGAGCCGCCGTGCCCTCGACCGGACAGTGCACACTGGTCGCATGAAGACTTCCACGAAGATCGGACTCGCAGCGGTCGCCGCGGCCGGTGCCGGGGCCGCTGCGGGTGCAGCAGGCCTGGCCGCGTTCGCGCTGGGCCGGCCGACGGTACCGCACGGCGCGCTGCTGATCGAGGACTTCGCCGGCCCGCACACCGACAGGTTCGTTCGGTCCGCTGACGGGACCGCCCTGCACATCCGTGAGTGGGGCAGGCCCGACGGACCCGTGGTCGTACTGGTCCACGGATGGACCTGTGACATCGGCAATTTTCCGCGGCAGGTCGAGCACCTGGTCGCACGCGGTCACCGGGTGGTGGCCTACGAACAACGAGGGCACGGTGAATCCGAGCCGGGTGACCGCGCCGCGTATGGTGCCGACGTCCTGGCCGACGACCTGCACGCCGTCCTGACCGACACGCTCTCCCGCGGTCGGCAGGCCTTCCTCGTCGGGCACAGCATGGGTGCGATCACGATCATGGCGTGGGCCGGCCGCTACCGCGACGAGGTCACGCGTTACGCGCACCACGTGCTGTTGCTGTCCACCTTCATGGCCGACGCCGTACCCACCTTCGTCGCCGCCACCCCGCTGTTCCTGGCGAACCGGGCCCCCGCCGCGGTGCAGCGACTCGGCGCAGCGGTGCTCGGCGCCCCGGTGCGGTTGCGGCACAACCGGATCGATACCGGGATCCTGCGCTACACCGCGCTCTGTGGGTATGCGTCGTACGGCGCGGTCCGGTACGCGGAGGACATGGTCAGCCGGTGCTCGCCCGCGACCCGGGCGGCGTGGGGCCGGGCGTTGGTCGACATCGACGTGGTCGACGGCCTGCGCGCGCTGACGGTGCCCACGTCTGTCGCCGTCGGGCAGTACGACCACCTGACGCCCCCTGCCCACGCCGAGCGGATCGCCGCAGAGCTGCGGCTCTCGGGGCACCTGGACCGGTTCGTGGTGGTCCGGGACTCCGGGCACATGCTGCCGATCGAACAACCGCAGAAGGTCAACACCCTGATCGACGCTATCCTGGGGAACCCGGTGGCCGCGCCCGCGTAGCGCGGCCTGCCGGGTGGCCCGGCCGGTTTCAGGAGAACACCACGGTCTTGCGGCCGTGCACCAGGACCCGGTCCTCGAGGTGCCAGCGCAACCCCCGCGCCAACACCAGTTTCTCGATGTCGCGCCCCTGGCGCACCATGTCGGCGACGGCATCCGAATGGTCCACCCGGATCACGTCCTGCTCGATGATGGGTCCGGCGTCCAGGTCGGCGGTCACGTAGTGGCAGGTGGCGCCGATCAGCTTGACGCCGCGTGCGAACGCCTGGTGATAGGGCCGCGCACCGACGAACGACGGCAGGAAGCTGTGGTGGATGTTGATCGCGCGCCGGGCCCAGGCCGTGCACAGATCGGCAGGCAACACCTGCATGAATCGCGCGAGCACCACGGCGTCGGGCGAGTGCGTATCGGTGAGCTCGGCCACCCGGGCGAACGCCGCTGCCTTCCCTGTGCCGTCGGGGTCGGATCCGGCGGTGGGAAACGGGACGTAGTGGAACGGGATGTCGAGCCGCGTCGCGAAGTCCTCGAGGTCGCGGTGGTTTCCGATCACGGCGGCGATCCGCGCGTTCAGCTCGCCCGTGCGGATCC
>CAJCHX010000498.1 GCA_903970215.1 Acidobacteriaceae bacterium | reverse complement strand
TAGCGCGCCAGCACCGGATCGCCGGCATCATCGGGTGCTGCCGCGTCGTCGAGCACCCGCTCACCCGCCTCCGCGACGACGACCGCAGAGTGGGATCCGCAGTACATCCACCTGAGCGGATTGTTGCCCGATGGACTCGGCTTGGGCGACGCGACGCCGGCACTGGATCAACCGATGTTGTATGTGCGGCCGGGCGGGATCACCGTCCTGGCCGACTGCTCGAGCCTGCACGGGACCGTGGTCGTCGCGCCTCCGTCGACCGGCCCGGTAGATGCCAGCGCCGAGCTGGTACGCGTGAACCAGGAGTACGGATGCGACTTCACGGCAGCCGAGGTGCTACCGGCGGCCGAAGCGGCCCGCGCGGTCTCGGACCGCCGGGCGGACGCGGCCGAACTGGGCACTCTGGCGCCTGAGGCGAGCGGGCTCACGCTGCTTGCAGACCCCGACAGGCGGGTGTCCGACGATGCGGTGGTGCCGCTGTACCGGCGATCAGCGGTAACCACCACACAGGCTCGGGCGATGAACGCCGTGGCCGGAGAACTGAAGACGGCCGATCTCGCGGCGATGACTGCGCAGGTGGCCGCTGGATCGAGTACAGCCGAGGCGGAGGCGGGCGCCTGGCTCGGCGCCCACCCCCTCACCTAGCTAGAGCCGCTTGGAGATGATCTGCCTGTCGACGAAGGCGTTCACGTGCTCGTAGTACGAGCCGGTGATGCGGGCGAAAGCGTCGAGCAGCCGAGCGTCGGCCCCGATCACCACCCGGCCGCGATTGTGCTTGACCCCGCGCAGGATCTGCGCCGCCGCGTCCTGAGCGCTGGTGCGGGCGAGGTACTTGTCGAAGAAAGCAGCGAAATTGGCCTGGTCGTGCCCCTCGCTGACCGTCGCATTGCGCGCGATGGCGGTCTTGATGCCCCCGGGATGCACGCAGGTGACGCCCACGTTGTGGTCCGACGCCAGCATCTCGATCCGCAGCGACTCGGTGAAGCCGCGAACGGCGAATTTGGCTGCGTTGTACGCGCTCTGGCCGCCGATGCCGAGCAGGCCGAACAGCGACGACGTGTTGATGATGTGGCCGTCGCCGGACGCGATCAAGTGCGGAAGGAACGCCTTGGTGCCGTTGACCACACCCCAGAAGTCGATGTCCATGACCCGGTCGTAGTCCTTGAACGTGGTGTGCTCGACGGGGGCGTGGTGCGCGATGCCGGCGTTGTTGAAGAGCAGGTTGACGGTGCCGTAACGCGCCACGACCTCGTCGGCGTACGTGAGGAGTTGCTCGCGCTCGCCCACGTTGACGACCTTGGTGTGCACCTCGGCACCGAGCGCCCGGGCCCGGTTGGCGGTCTCCTCGAGCCCGGCGGGGTCGTAGTCACACAGGGACAGCTTCGCGCCGTCCCGGGCCAGCTGCAGGGCGAGTTCGCGCCCCATGCCGGAGGCTGCGCCGGTGATCACAGCGACCTTGCCGCGGAAGTCCTTCATGGATTCACTTTCAGTATCGGATGGCCTCGTGGCCCCCGTTCGACGTGACCGCCCGCCCTGGCGATCAGGTCGGCCGGTCATCTTGCAACCGACATTATGAGCCCGTAACAGGTATGTCAACGACCTATTGAGTATGATTCAGTAGGTGACTAGGAAGACTGCCGGGGCCCTGGGGAGGAAGCGCACTCGGATGTCCCCCGAGGCGCGGCGCCAGCAGTTCATCGACCTGGGGCTCGCCAAACTCAGGTACGTGGCACTCGAGCAGGTGTCGATCGAGGATATCGCAGCCGAGGCGGGCGTGTCGGCCGGGCTGCTGTTCCACTATTTCGATTCCAAGCTCGACTTCCAGGTGGCGCTCGTCGAAGAGCAGGCGCGGATCGTGGGAGACGTCGCCTTGCCCACTCGGGAACCGCGCGACCTGTCCGAGGTGATGCCCATCCTGATCGAGACGCTCGGGGGATATGTCGACCACATCGTCGAGAACCGGCAGTCGGTATTGCCGATGTTGGCCGGCGTCAGTTGGTCGGAGCCACGGATCCGCGCGGCCGTGAAGGACGTGCGCGAGCAGATCGTCTCGCATTTCGTCGAGTACGCGGGCAACGTCGGTATCGATCGTTCCGGGCGGTTCGTGCTGGCGGTCCATGGATGGATCGCCGTGGTCGAGGAGACCATGGTGCACTGGCTGGACGAGAACTCCGAATTCGCGTCGATGACCCGCGACGAGATCGTCGAGCACTTGGCGACGATGTTCATGGCGCTCGCCGCGGCCGTCGGCGTGCACCTCGATGCGCCGGATGTGTCCGGCGCGGTCCTCTGAAAGCGGTTCGGCCGCCGCGTAGCTGAGTCGCCGCGATAGCGGCACCGCTGGCTGCCTGAATACTGAATACCAGCGCTGCCCGGGCACAACGCTGCCCGGATTCCAGCGCTGTCCGAATACCAGGGCAGCCTGGACGCACCGCAGCCCGGACACAACGCTGCCCAGACGCACCGCAGCCCGGATACAACGCAGCCCGGATATAACGCAGCCCGGATACAACACAGCCTCGGGACCGCCTGGGTCCCGAGGCTGCGCGTCCTGTGCCGGGGAGTGCCGACTACAGCGAGAAGGCTTCCTCGATGATCTGGGCCTGCTCGACCGCGTGCACCTTCGACGACCCCGAGCACGGCGCCGACATCGGCCGCCGCGAGACCCGCTGTAGACGACCGAGGTGATCGGGCAGCAGCTCCGGCAGGGCCAGGCCGAACGTGGGCCACGCACCCTGGTTGGCCGGCTCCTCCTGGACCCAGCGGATGTCGCGGGCGTTCGGGTAGAGGTCGAGCGTCGCGGGCAGGCGGCGCGTCGGCAGCGGATACAGCTGCTCCAGTCGAACGATGGCAACGTCTTCGCGGCCGTCCTTCGCGCGCCGCGCGGCCAGTTCCCAGTACAGCTTGCCCGAGACCAGCAACAGCTTCGTCACCTTGTCCCGGTCGCCGCCGGCCAGCTCGAACTGCGGGTCGTCGATCACCGAGCGGAACTTGCCATCGGTGAACTCGCTGAGCGGGGACACCACAGCCTTGTTCCGCAACATCGACTTCGGCGTGAAGACCACCAGCGGACGTCGTACACCGTCGAGCGCATGCCGTCGCAGAAGGTGGAAGTACGACGCCGGAGTGGACGGGACGGCGACCGTCATCGAGCCCTCTGCGCACAGCTGGAGGAACCGTTCGATGCGGCCCGACGTGTGGTCGGGTCCCTGGCCCTCGTGACCGTGGGGCAGCAGCAGTGTCACGTTGGACACCTGGCCCCACTTGGCCTCACCGGAGCTGATGAACTCGTCGATGATCGACTGGGCACCGTTGACGAAGTCGCCGAATTGTCCCTCCCAGCACACCAGCGACTGCGGGTCACCCACCGAGTAGCCGTACTCGAAGCCGAGGCCGGCGTACTCGGTCAGCGCCGAGTCGTACACGCGGAAGTGGCCCGCTGAGGGGCCGCCGTCGGGACCGAGGTGATCGAGCGGCGTGTACTCGGAAGCGTTCTCGCGGTCGATCAGCACGGAGTGCCGCTGGCTGAACGTGCCGCGGCGGCTGTCCTGGCCGGCGAGGCGAACGGAGCGCCCCTCGTCGACCAGCGAACCGAAGGCCAGCAGCTCGCCGAACGCCCAGTCCACGTCTCCCTCGCGGGACATCTCGCGCCGACGCTTGGCGACGGGTGCCACACGCGGGTGCACCGTGAAGCCCTCAGGGACGTTGACGAACGCGTCGCCGATCCGCGCGATCTCCTCCTTGGAGATGGCCGTGACCAGCCGGGTGGGCAGCTCCTGATCCTCCTCGATCGTCGGCGACGGCTCGGGGGTGTACTTCTCGAGTTCGCGGACCTCGTTGAAGACGCGCTCCAGCTGCCCCTGGTAGTCGCGCATGGCGTCCTCGGCCTCTTTGGTCGAGATGTCGCCACGACCGATCAGGGCTTCGGTGTACGACTTGCGGACGCCGCGCTTGGTGTCGATCACGTCGTACATCCCCGGCTGGGTCATCGACGGGTCGTCACCCTCGTTGTGGCCGCGACGTCGGTAGCAGACGAGGTCGATCACGACGTCCTTCTCCCACCGCTCGCGGAAGTCCACTGCGAGCTTCGCCACCCAGACGCAGGCCTCGGGGTCGTCGCCGTTCACGTGGAAGATCGGCGCGCCGATCATCTTCGCCACATCGGTGCAGTACTGCGAGCTGCGCGAGTGCTCGGGTGACGTGGTGAAGCCGACCTGGTTGTTCACCACGATGTGCACCGTGCCGCCGTTGGAGAAGCCCTGCAGGTTCGCCATGTTCAACGTCTCGGCCACCACACCCTGGCCTGCGAAGGCGGCGTCGCCGTGCAGCATCAGTGGCAGGACCGGGTGGTCGCCCGGAGGTGGGTCGAGGAGGTCCTGCTTGGCGTGGACGATGCCCTCGAGTACCGGGTCCACCGCCTCCAGGTGCGACGGATTGGCGACCAGCGAGACCTTGATCTCGTTGTCGCCGAACATCTGGTAGTAGGTGCCCTCGGCGCCAAGGTGGTACTTCACGTCGCCCGAGCCGTGCGCCTGCGCCGGGTTCAGGTTGCCCTCGAACTCGGTGAAGATCTTGCTGTAGGGCTTGCCGACGATGTTGGCCAGCACGTTCAGCCGGCCGCGGTGCGGCATCCCGATGACCACCTCGTCGAGCTCGTGCTCGGCCGCCTGGTCGATCACTGCGTCCATCATCGGGATGACCGCCTCGGCGCCCTCGAGTGAGAACCGCTTCTGCCCGACGTACTTGGTGGCCAGGAACGTCTCGAACGCCTCGGCCGCGTTGAGCTTGCTGAGCAGGTACTTCTGTTCGGCGACGGTCGGCTTGATGGTCTTGTTCTCGACGCGCTCCTGCAGCCACTTCTGCTGCTCGGGCTGGAGGATGTGGGTGTACTCGATGCCCACGTGGCGACAGTACGCATCGCGAAGTACCGACAGTACCTCCCGGAGCTTCATCCGCTCCTTGCCGTGGAAGCCGCCTACGTTGAACATCCGGTCGAGGTCCCACAACGTGAGGTCGTAGGTGAGGACGTTGAGGTCGGGGTGCGACTCGAGGCTGTCGTTGTTGTACCGCAGCGGGTCGACGTCGGCCATCAGGTGACCGCGGTTGCGGTACGCGCCGATCAGCTCGAGAACCCGCGCGTCCTTGTCGACGCCGTGGCTCGGCATGTCGCGCCGCCAGCGGATCGGCTCGTACGGGATGTGCAACGCCATGAAGACGTCGTCCCAGAAGTCGTCGGACAGCACCAGCTCGTGGACGTACCGCAGGAAGTCGCCGGATTCGGCGCCCTGGATGATGCGGTGGTCGTACGTCGAGGTGAGTGTGGTGAGCTTGCCCACGCCCATCTCGGCGATCTTCTCTTCACTGGATCCCTGGAACTCGGCCGGGTACTCCATCGCGCCGATCCCGATGATGGCGCCCTGCCCCTTCATCAGGCGGGGCACGGAGTGCACCGTACCGATGCCACCGGGGTTGGTCAGCGAGATCGTGACGCCGGCGAAGTCGTCGGCAGTGAGCTTGCCGACCCGGGCGCGCCGCACGATGTCCTCGTAGGCGGCGACGAACTCACCGAAGCCCATGTTCTCGGTGTTCTTGATAGCCGCCACGACGAGGCTACGGCTGCCGTCCTTGCCGGCGAGGTCGATCGCCAGGCCCAGGTTGATGTGCGACGGGGTGACCGAGTTCGGCTTCCCGTCGATCTCGGCGAAGTGACGGTTCATGTTCGGGAACGCCTTGACCCCCTGGATCAGGGCGTAGCCGAGCAGGTGGGTGAAGCTCACCTTGCCGCCGCGGGTGCGTGCGAGGTGGTTGTTGATCACGGTCCGGTTGTCGAACAGCACCTTGACCGGGATCGAGCGCACCGATGTCGCGGTGGGCACCTCGAGGCTGATGTTCATGTTCTTGACGACAGCGGCGGCGGGGCCGCGCAGAACCTTGTTCTCGTCCTCGGTGGGCAGCACCGCGGGAAGGTCGGCCGACTTGGGCGCGGGCTTCGCGTCGGCGGTCGGCTTGGGGGTGGCCGCGGCGGGGGCCGCGGTAGCGGACGGTGCCGGGGCAGGGGCGGTGGCCGCCGGCGCGGGGGTCGAAGGCG
>CAJCHX010000497.1 GCA_903970215.1 Acidobacteriaceae bacterium | reverse complement strand
GCTCGCGGGCCCAGTCCAGTTTCGCGGTGTCACGGTCGATCGCGATGATGGTGGTGGCACCGGCCAGAGCTGCGCCCGCGATCGCGGCATCGCCGACTCCGCCGCAGCCGATCACGGCCACGGAGTCACCGCGGGAGACGCCACCTGTGTTCATCGCGGCGCCCAGGCCGGCCATCACCCCGCAGCCCAACAGGCCGGCGACCGCCGGGTCGGTATCGGCCGCCACTCGGGTGCACTGCAACTCGTGGACGAGCGTCTTCTCGGCGAATGCGCCGATGCCCAGCGCGGGTGTGAGAACCGTTCCGTCGGTGAGCGTCATCGGCTTCGAGGCGTTGAAGGTGTCGAAGCAGTACCACGGCCGCCCGCGGCGGCAGGCGCGGCACGAGCCGCACACGGCACGCCAGTTGAGGACCACGAGATCGCCTGGCGCGACATGTGTGACGTCGTCTCCGACCACCTCCACGACGCCGGCGGCCTCGTGCCCCAAGAGGAAGGGGTATTCGTCGTTGATGCCGCCGTCGCGGTAGGCGAGGTCGGTGTGGCAGACACCGCACGCCTGCACCGCCACGATCACGTCGCGCGGCCCCGGATCCGGCACCACCACCGTCTCCTTCGTCACCTCGGCGCCCTTGCTGTGCGCCACCAGTCCCGCGACTTCGAATCCCATACGTCGTAATCTAGCGTCGATGAGTGTCATTGTGGTCGTCCCCTCGGATGAGCGGAGTTACTGGCGAGGCGACGGGATCGTCACCCGTCAGTCCTTCCCCTTCACGGGGAACTTCGACCTTGCGCAGAATGCGCACGGTCTGCTGCTGGTGCACAACGACGACCTGATCGAGCCCGGCAACGGCGTGGATATGCACCGCCACCGGGACGCCGAGATCGTTACCTGGGTGGTGGAAGGCGAGGTGTCGCACCGTGATTCGTCCGGCGCCACCGGCGTGATCCGCGCCGGCCAGGTGCAGGCGATGAGCGCGGGCGACGGCGTCACACATGCCGAGACCAATACGGCGCCGCGCCGGGGCGGTGCCGTAGCCCGGGTGATCCAGATGTGGCTGCCGCCCGACGAGCCCGGCGGGAAGCCCGAATACCGCACGGCGGATGTGGCGGGCGCGCTCGCCGCGGGGGGACTGGTGACCGTGGCCTCCGGGATTCCGGGGCACAAACCGGCCGTCGCGATTCGGAACGACGCCGCCGCGCTGCACGCGGCCCGCCTCGCGCCGGGCGACACCGTCGTTCTGCCGGCAGCTCCGTACGGGCACCTGTTCGTGGTCCGGGGTCTCGTCGGCTCGACCGACCCGAGCGGCACCGTCGACGGCGCCGAGCGCGTTCTCGGAGACGGGGATGCACTGCGCTCGCGGCGAGCGCCCGATCTCTATGTGACGGCCCTCGCGGACGCGGAGATCTTGTACTGGGAGATGCACGCTGCGGCATTGTCCGCGTTGTAGCAAGATCGTTCCGTGACGGGAACCGATCAGCATGAGACCGAGCACGCCACCGACGCCCACACCGCTATCGAGCACCCATCAGCCGAACACCGGCGCCTGGCCGAGGCGCCCGGTCCCAACGGGCCGTGGCGGCTCTGGGGCCCGTATCTCGCCGGGCGGCAATGGGGCACCGTTCGCGAGGACTACAGCGAGAACGGCGACGCCTGGGACTCGTTCTCCTTCGAGCAGTCGCACCGCCGCGCCTACCGGTGGGGCGAGGACGGCCTGGGGGGGATCTGTGACCGCTACGGGTTTCTCAACTTCGCTGTGGCACTGTGGAACCGGAACGACCCCATCCTCAAGGAGCGGTTGTACGGGCTGACCAACTCCCAGGGCAACCACGGCGAGGACGTCAAGGAGTACTGGTGGCCCGTGGACGGGACACCGACGCACAGCTGGATGCACTGGATGTACCGGTACCCGGAGGCCGAGTACCCGTACCGGGAACTGCGCGAGGCCAACGCGGCTCGGGACCGCACGCAGCGCGAGTTCGAACTCGCCGACACGGGAATCCTGGCCGACGACAGATTCTTCGACGTGCATGTGCGGTACGCGAAGGCTGCGCCCGACGACGTGTGCATCGAGATCGAGGCGGTCAACCACGGGCCGGTGGCGGCGCCGCTGGACATCCTGCCGACGACCTGGCTGCGCAACACCTGGGCGTGGGGGCACGACGACCGGCGTGGCAGCATCGAGCGGCTGGTGCCACCTGACCTCGAGGTCGGTGGGCTGGAGGCGGTACGGGTGACGCACGGGATGCTCGGCGAGTACTTCCTTGCGGCCGAGGGCGCGCCCACGGTGTTGTTCTGCGATAACGAGACCGACGCCGTCGACCTGTTCGGGGCCGAGAAGAACGTGACGCCGTACCCCAAGGACGGGATCAACAAGCGGGTCGTGGACGGCGACACCGCCGCGGTCAACCCGCTCGGCGTGGGCAGCAAGGTCGCGTTCTGGTATCGCTTCGGGTCCATCCGGCCCGGGGAGAGCGCGACGGTGCGGCTTCGGCTTTCGCACTTCGCGCCGTCGGTCGACACCTTCGGGCCCGGTTTCGCGGCGGTCTTCGAGGACCGGCGGGAGGAGGCCGACGAGTTCTACGAGCACGTGATCCACTCCTCCCTGTCCGATGAGGACAAGCATGTGGCCCGTCGCGCGTATGCGGGGATGCTCTGGAACAAGCAGCTGTATCGGTACGACGTGGAGTCTTGGCTGGCGGGCGATCCGGTCGATCCGGCACCGGCGTCCCGGTCGGCACCGGGCCGGCGGAACACGGCCTGGCGGCACTTCTCCCTGGCGGACGTGATCTCGATGCCCGACGAATGGGAGTACCCCTGGTTCGCCGCATGGGATCTCGCGTTCCATTGCATTCCGCTGGCCCACGTCGATCCCGATTTCGCCAAGGAGCAACTGGTACTGATGTGCCGCGAATGGGCGATGCACCCGAACGGCCAGCTGCCGGCCTACGAGTGGGAGTTCGGCGACGTCAACCCGCCGGTGCACGCCTGGGCCGCGTGGCATGTGTATCGCATCGACGGATATCGCGATCAGGAGTTCCTGGTTCGGGTGTTCACCAAGTTGCTGCTCAACTTCTCGTGGTGGGTCAACCGGAAGGATGCCGAGGACACGGGCGTGTTCGAGGGTGGCTTCCTGGGGATGGACAACATCGGCTTCTTCAACCGGTCGGACCCGCTCCCGCCCGGATGCCGGCTGGAGCAGTCCGATGCCACCAGCTGGATGGCCTTCTACTGCCAGCAGATGTTCAAGATCGCGATCGAGCTGTCCCGCTTCGATCCGGCCTGGCAGGACTGCGCGACCAAGTTCCTCGAGCACTTCCTGACGATCTCCAAGGCGATGAACTCCTTTGGTTCACACAGCATCTCGCTGTGGCACGAGGAGGACGGATTCTTCTACGACGTGCTGGTGCGTCCCGACGGCAGTGCGATGCCGATGCGCGTGCGTTCGATGGTGGGGCTGTTGCCGATCCTGGGCGCCACCGACGTTCCGGTGTGGATCGACGAGCAGTGCCCCGACGTGACCGCGCGGCTGCGCTGGCTGCGCAAGCGGCGCCCCGAATTGGTGGGGCCACTGCTGTTCGGCAGCGGGCCGGGCGGGCGGCGGATGCTGCTGTCGCTGGTGTCGCCCGAGCGGCTGCGGCGCATCCTGGAGCGGATGTTCGATCCTGAGGAGTTCTTGGCGCCGTACGGCATCCGTTCGCTGTCGAAGGCCGAGCAGGGGGTGTCCGAGGACATCGACGGTCGCGAGGTGAGCATGCAGTACGAACCGGGGGAGTCGTCGACGGCGTTGTTCGGCGGAAACTCGAACTGGCGCGGGCCCGTGTGGTTCCCGGTCAACGTGTTGCTGGCCGACAAGCTACGCACCTACGGCCGCCACTTCGGTGAGGAGTTCAAGATCGCCATCCCCACCGGTTCGGACAACCTCTGCACCCTCGAGCAGGCGGCGGACGTCATCGACGGCGGGCTGACCGGGCTGTTCCGTCCGGTCGACGGCAAGCGCCCGGCTGACGGCCGACGGATCGAGTCGATCGCGAATCCGCTGTGGTCGGAGCACCCGTCGTTCTACGAGTACTTCGACGGTGACACCGGCGAGGGCCTCGGCGCGACCCACCAGACGGGCTGGACCGGCCTGGTCGCGCACCTGCACAATCCGCGGCTCCCAGTGGAGCCGCATCATCGGCAGTGAACCCGCCTAGATCCACTCGTTGCGCTTGAACGCTGCCCAGAGCGTCCCGGCGATAGCGAGCATCATCAGCAGGCTCAGCCAGAAACCCCAATCCTTCCCGAAGCCGGGATAGGGCACGTTCTGGCCGAAATAGCCGGTGATGGCCGTGGGTACCGCGATGATGGCAGCCCAGCCGGTGAGCTTCTTCATCACCACGTTCATCTGGTTGTCCATCAACGCGAGGTTGGTCGACCGGACGGATTCCACGGCGTCGCGCAGGCCGTCGGTCCAGTCGGCGGCGCGCATGGTGTGGTCGTAGACGTCCTCCGCGAACGGCAGCAGGTCGCGCTGCGACTGGTCCGCAGCGGTGCGGCGGACCAGGGAGCCGGCGACATCGCGCATCGGCAGGACGATACGGCGCAGTCGTCCCACCTCCTTGTGGAGTGCGAACGTCTGCGTGGCGATGTGCTCGCCTTGTTTACGATCGAAGAGGACGTCCTCGAGGTCGTCCACGCGCTCGTCGATGCTGTTCACCTGCGCGGTGTATCCGTCGACGACGGCGTCGAGCACCATCAGTTCCAATGCCCGGCACCCGAACTGCAGGATGCCCGAGTTCTCGGTCACGGTGTGCGCCACCTCGTGGACGTCGAACCCGCTGCCCAGCCGTATCGTGAGCAGACCGCCGGGCATCACGAACAGGGAGATCCTGGACTGCCTCGCCTCGTCGTCGAGCGTGTAGGCCGTCACGAACACCATGTCGCCGTACCGCAGCGACTTCGGGCGCTCGTGCAGGGTCAGCGCGTCCTCGACCGCGAGTTGATCGATGTCGAGGCGCTTGGCCCACGGTGCGAAATCGTCGGCGGTCGGGTCGAGCAGGTCCACCCACACGATCGCGTGCGGATCGTCCAGCAGGGCGGCCACATCGTCGAGGTCGGACGAACCTTGCGTGGCCGCACCGTCGCGCCACGCCCACGAGGTCACATGCATGCGGCAAAGGTAACGGCCAGTAGGTCACCCTGGCCGGGTAGGGTCGCAAATATGCTGAAAGTGGGTGTTCTGGGAGCCGGGGGCAAGGTCGGGCGGGCGATGGTCGAGGCCGTGGAGGCGGCGGACGACCTGACTCTGGCGGGCAAGGTCGACGCGGGTGATTCCCTCACCGAGTTCGTGACCGCCGGTGCCCAGGTGGTGATCGACTTCACGCACCCCGACGTGGTGATGGACAACCTGAAGTTCCTGGTGGACAACGGGATCCACGCGGTGGTCGGGACCACCGGCTTCACTGACGAGCGGTTGGACACCGTACGGGGCTGGCTGGCCGACAAGCCCGGTGTGGGCGTTCTCATCGCTCCCAACTTCGCCATCGGCGCAGTGCTGTGCATGAGGTTCGCCGCCCAGGCCGCGAAGTACTTCGAGTCGGTCGAGGTGATCGAGCTGCACCACCCGCACAAGGCGGATGCGCCTTCGGGTACCGCGTACCGCACCGCTGAGCTGATCGCTTCGGCCCGTGCGGCCGCCGAGGTCGGCCCGTCGCCCGATGCCACCTCCGCCGAGTTCGACCACGCCCGCGGGGCGCAGGTCGACGGTATTCGTGTGCACTCGGTGCGGCTCGCGGGCCTCGTAGCCCACCAGGAGGTGCTGCTCGGCACCCAGGGTGAGACCCTCACGATCCGCCACGACTCGATCGACCGGAGCTCGTTCGTCCCAGGCGTTCTGCTGGGGGTGCGGAACATCGCTTCGCGTCCCGGCTTGACGGTCGGGATCGAGCCCCTGCTCGACCTGTGAGCGGCTCGAGCGAGCGGTCGCCGCTCCCGCAGCTCGCGGTGATCGCCTTCCTCGCTGTGGCGATGATCGCCTACTGCTGCGTGATCGTCTTCTGGGCGTGGGACATCATCTCGGCAGGCGGCTCCCGGAACATCATGCTCGGGGTCGCGGTGCTGGTCCTGCCGCTGATCGGGATGTGGGTCCTCTGGGCGATCCTGCGCAATGGCCTCGCCCACCAGCGATTGGTGCGCCTGGCGCGCGAGGCCGGCCGGGATCTGGACGTCTCGGGGTTGCCGACCATGCCGTCCGGCCGCGTACAGCGGGACGCAGCCGACGCGCTGTTCGCCGAGGTGAAGGCCGAGTACGAGGCAGGTCCCGACGATTGGCTGGCCACGTACCGGCTGGCCCGCGCGTACGACTACGCCGGCGACCGGTCCCGCGCGCGCACCTGGATGACCAAGGCCGTGCAACTCGAGCGCCGGCAGCAGCCATGACACGTCTGCTGGTCGTGCACCACACGCCGTCGCCCGGTACCCGCGAGATGCTCGAACGCGTGGTCGCCGGTGCCGGCGACCCCGACATCGAGGGCGTCGACGTGGTGGCACGGCCGGCGTTGTCGGCGACCGTATCGGACTTCCTGGCGGCCGACGGCTACGTGTTCGGCACGCCCGCGAACTTCGGCTATATGTCCGGGGCGTTGAAGCACTTCTTCGACACCGTCTACTACCCGTCGTTGGACGCGGTGCGCGGCCGGCCGTTCGCCTTGTATGTGCACGGGAACAACGACACGGTGGGGGCCTCGGCGGCCGTGTTGAAGCTGACGACCGGCCTCGCGCTCGAGCAGGTCGCTCCGGTCCTGGAAGTGACCGGGGATGTCGGTGCTCGCGATCGCGAGGCCTGTTACGACCTCGGCGGGACGGTGGCCGCCTCGCTGATGGGGTGAGGTTCGCCGGGCGCGACTCGGCGTCGTGCGCGGAGCCACCACACAGGATCCCGGACTGAGTGGACGAGATCGTGACCTGGGATATCCGCCGGGAGGGTGCTGTTATCGGTTCGAGTGGGGAGGACGGCGCGCTGTGGATATCGAACAGCGACCGCCATGGTCGGGGAAGAAGTTGCCGCGGCTGGGGGAAGCGCTGGTTGCGGGTACAGCAGCGCCAGTGGGGTGTCCTTCGTACGAGGACGTGATGGCGTGGAACGCAGAGCTGTGTGAGGAGGTCGCCACTCGGATTCGAGCTGGTGCGCCGTGGGCGAGCTTCGGCGGTGCGCTGAGGGTGTCGGCGAGGGCGAAGACCTTCGACACGCTGTGCGAGAAGCTGTTGCGCGAGACCGGTCTCGGACTGAATCAGGTGCAGGATCTCGCAGGCGTCCGGGTCGAGTTGGACTGCAGACTTGATGAGCAGACATCGCTTGCAGAGGAGCTCGCTGAGGCGTTCGGTGTCAGTCGCGCAGTAATCAAGGACATCCGTGCCGATCCACACAGTGGGTACCGCGCAGTACACGTCTGGCTGCGATTGCCTGCGGGCCGGGTGGAGATCCAGATCCGGACGTGGGGGCAGACGGTTTGGGCCAACACGTACGAGCGCCTCGGAGATCTGGTTGGCCGGCATATCCGTTACGGCGTGTCCGATGCCGATCCTGTTGTGCAGCGGGTGGTCGACAGGCTCCATATTGCGGCTGAAGAACTGGCCGAACTCGAGGGTGGGCTGATGCACCCGGATTCGGCGGAACGACTCGATCGACTGGTGAGAAGCCTTCTTGAGCTGCAGCGTAAGCTGAGCGGGAGAAAATGAGTGAGGTGGGATCAACCGTGCAGAACTTTTTGGTTGAGTTCAATCGACGGACTGGGCAGCGGCGTGTGCGCGCTTTTTCAAGTGCCCGGGAGGCGACGCTGTGTCGGCTCCAACTAGAGCGTGAGCGTGTCAATACCGACATCGAGATCTGCGCATTGAGCACCGATTCGTTGGAAGCGCTGCAGACCACACACTCGAGGTATTTCAGCGGCGAGGAGATGAGCGACGACGATGCCGACCGGGCCCTACGCTCATCGCAGTGTGTCGGAGGCCCTGCAGTCACCGCGCGCTCGATAGCGGGATAGGTCGGGGGCGCGGGGCTTGCGGGTGCCGTCTTGTCGGTGCTCAGCCGTAGAATCGTCGCCGTGATCGAGACGCCGTACGAAGATCTGCTGCGCGACGTGCTGGCCACCGGGACTCATCGTCCGGACCGCACCGGCACCGGGACCCGCAGCGTGTTCGGGCGGCAGCTGCGATACGACCTGTCCCAGGGCTTCCCTCTGATCACCACCAAGCGGGTGCACCTGAAATCCATCGTCTACGAGCTGCTGTGGTTCCTGCGTGGCGACTCGAACGTCGGCTGGTTGCAGGAGCACGGCGTCACCATCTGGGACGAGTGGGCGAGCCCCGCGGGCGACCTCGGACCCGTCTACGGCGTGCAGTGGCGCAGCTGGCCCACCCCGTCGGGTGAGCACATCGACCAGATCTCGGCGGCGCTCGATCTGCTGAGATCCGACCCGACGTCGCGCCGGAATATCGTCTCGGCCTGGAACGTCGGCGAGATCCCGCAGATGGCTCTGCCGCCGTGTCACGCGTTCTTCCAGTTCTACGTGGCCGACGGTCGCCTGAGTCTGCAGCTGTACCAGCGCAGCGCCGACCTGTTTCTCGGCGTTCCGTTCAACATCGCGTCGTACGCGCTGCTCACGCACATGTTCGCGCAGCAGGCGGGCCTCGAGCCCGGCGACTTCGTATGGACCGGCGGCGACTGCCACATCTACGACAATCACATCGCGCAGGTCACCGAGCAGCTATCGCGTGAGCCGTACCCGTACCCGCGGCTCGAGCTGGCGCCGCGCGACAGCATCTTCGACTACGAGTACCGCGACGTGGTCGTGCACGACTACCGGCACCACCCGGCCATCAAGGCCGCGGTCGCAGTCTGATGATCGGACTCGTCTGGGCGCAGGCCCGGGGCGGTGTGATCGGCGCCGGCGGCGCGATCCCGTGGCGGATCCCCGAGGACATGAGGCGTTTCCGCGAGGTCACCGTCGGCAGCCCGGTCGTGATGGGACGCAGGACGTGGGATTCCCTGCCGGCGCGATTCCGCCCGCTGCCGGGACGGACCAACATCGTTGTCACGCGTGACCGCGCCTGGCATGCCGACGGTGCGTACGTCGCGGGCGGCATCGACGAGGCCTTACGACACGCGTCGGCCTCGGGCGGCGAAGTGTGGGTCATCGGCGGGGGAGAGGTCTACCGGGCTGCGATCTGCCGTGCCGACGTGCTCGAGGTCACGGAGGTCGACGGCGACTATTCGGGCGATGCGTTCGGCCCTCCCATCGATCCCGCAGTGTTCGCGGTCGCCCAGGAGACGCCGTGGCTCGAGTCGGCGGCGGGTCCGCGATATCGGTTCGTCACGTACCGCCGGATCTCCAGCGCAGCCGGTTGACAGCTGCGGTGTATCGGACGGACATGACCGCCCGGTAGCCTTGGTCACCATGACCGCGTCTACGCCCACAACCCCATTCGGTGCCGTCGCCGTCGCGATGGTGACGCCCTTCACGAGTGACGGCAAGCTCGACGTCGTGGCGGGG
>CAJCHX010000496.1 GCA_903970215.1 Acidobacteriaceae bacterium | reverse complement strand
CTCGGGCGGGCTCTGCGGTGTTGTTGCTGATCCGGAAGCGGGCTCCCGCCGGTACGAGGACGGTATCCCCGGTGCGGGCCACGAACCGTTCCTCGCCGACCTCCACATCGAGGGAACCGGCTAGCACGTGCAGCACCTCCTCTGCGGACATCGTGTGTGCCTGACCCGGGGTGTCGGGTGAGAAGTCTGCGCGCCATGCGGCGAGTTCTTCAGCTCCGGTCGTGCTCGAGACGACCGATTGGAACGTGACTCCGTGCATCTGGAAACTCCGAGTCGGCCGGCTGGTCAGGTGAGGCATGGCACTCCCTCCGAGCATATATGGACAACTACATTGACCATATATGGTCAATGTAGTTGTCTGCAAGCCTTAAGATCGGTGGATGGATTCCGCAGACGACGTGGCGATGCCCTTTCTCCTGATGTCCGCGTTCCGAGGCCTGGTCGATGCCGTGCACGCAGACCTGGACGCCGCCGGCTATCCGGGCGTCCGCGCCACCCATGGTTTCGCCATGCAGGCGATCGGCGACGGGTGCACCAGTGTCGACCTCGGAGCGCGCCTGGGCGTGTCGAAGCAGGCGGCCACCAAGACTGCCCAGGCACTGGAGACGATGGGGCTGGTCAGCCGGGTGCAGAGCCCGAGAGATCGGCGCGAGCGTGTGCTCGTCCCGACCAGCCGGGGTAGGGAGATGTTGCGGCTCTCGGCAGGGTCGTTCAGACGACAGCTGCGGGACTGGCGGGCGCGGGTGGGGGACGCGCAGGTGGACGCGACTCTGGTGACCCTGGCGCACGCCCCTGCCGGTCGCCGGGGGCCGACCGACCTCTCCGACTGGGGGTGATCGGGAAAACCAGCAGCCGTCGGCGCCGCGATCGGCCCTACAGCGATCGGTCCACCTACAGCTGCTGGTTTTCCCAGCGCCGGCTACGGCGACGGGTGGGCCGGCAGGAAGCTGGACGCGTGGTGCGTCCCCTCGGCACGGATCACGTGCACCACGGCGTTGATCAGCGCCAGGTGCGTGAACGCCTGCGGGAAGTTGCCCAGATGCTTGCCGGTCTTGGTGTCGATCTCCTCCGCGTACAGCTTGAGCGGGCTCGAGAACGCCAGCAGCCGCTCGCACAGCGCCCGCGCCCGCGGCAACTCGCCGATCTCGACCAACGCGGACACCAGCCAGAACGAGCAGATGGTGAATGAACCCTCCTCGCCCGCCAGGCCGTCGTCGGTCTCCTCGACGCGGTATCGCAGTACCAGACCGTCCTCGGTGAGCTCGTCGGCGATCGCGAGCACTGTGGCGCGTACCCGGGGGTCGTGCGGCGGCAGGAAGCGCAGCAGCGGCACCAGGAGCAGCGACGCGTCGAGCGAGTTGCTTCCGTACCGCTGCGTGAACACGCCACGGTGGTCCACGCCGTTCTTGAGGATGTCCTCCTTGATCTTGTCCGCCTCGATCGTCCACTTCTCGGCATAGTCCAACTCGCCGTGCATCACGGCCAGCTTGGCGCCGCGATCCAGAGCGACCCAACACATCACCTTCGACGACGTGAAGTGCTGCGGGTCGCCGCGCACCTCCCAGATCCCGCGGTCGGGCTGCCGCCAGTGCTTGAGCGTCTCCTCGACCTGCTCCTTGAGCACCGGCCACAGCGTCTCGGGGATCCGTTCGCTGGACTTGGTGTTCAGGTAGAACGAGTCCAGAATCGTGCCCCAGATGTCGTGTTGGCGCTGGTTGTACGCTCCATTGCCGATCCGGACGGGCCGCGCACCGTCGTAGCCCGAGAGGTGAGTCAGTTCCTCCTCGACCAGGACCCGCTCGCCGCCCACGCCGTACATCACCTGCAGCGGGTGCCGCTCGCCGTTGTTGGCGCCCGACACATCCGCGATGAACGAGAAGAAGTCCTCGGCCTCCCGGTCGAGCCCCAGCGTGTAGAGGCCCCACAAAGCGAACGTGGAGTCGCGCACCCAGGCATACCGGTAGTCCCAGTTCCGCATGCCCTTCGGCGTCTCCGGCAGCGAGGTGGTCGACGCTGCGAGCAGCGCGCCCGTCGGCGAGTAGGTGAGTCCCTTGAGGGTCAGTGCGGACCGCTGCAGGTACGAACGCCAAGGGTGGTCGGGGAAGTGGCCCACGTTGATCCACTGACGCCACGATTCCGCGGTGGCCCACATCTTCTTCGATGCTTCGGCGAAGGTCTGCGGTACCGGGTGCTTGCTCCACGACAGGGCGACGAACACCTCGTCGCCCTCCCGCAGACGAGTGTGGGCGCGGGCCTCGCGCCCTTCCAGTCCGAGCCGCATGTCGGTGGTGAGCTTGAGGACGGGGAATTCGTCCGGGTCGGCGGTCCGGGCCCGGGCCTCCGCCTCGCCGTACCCCTCGGCGGAGTACTCCCAACTCGCCCCTGCGCGGTTGTAGTCGAACGCCGGCTCGCAGTTCACCTGCAGTTCGACGATCCCGGACACGCATCGCGCGGTACGCAGCAGGATGTGTTCGGCGTCCCAGTCCGTGGGGGTGCGGCGGTGTGTCCGCGACCTGGTGTCGGTGTCGTGCCAGGGGCCCATGACCAGGGCGTCGCGCACGATCAACCAGCCGGTCGACGTCTGCCACGTGGTCTCGAGCATCAGGCTGCCCGGAAGGTACCTGCGGTCCGACGGCACGCGCACGCCGTACGGCGCCAGCCGGAACGAGCCCGCGCCGCGATCGAGGATCGCCCCGAAGACGCTCGGCGAGTCGGGGCGGGGGATACACATCCATTCGACGGTGCCGTCCCGGGCGATCAGACAGGTGTTCTCGCAGTCCGAGAGGAATGCGTAATCCTGGATCGGCGGGAAGGCGCTCTCGCCGTGGGAGTCGTGTGATGCGGTGTGGGCCGGCGCCTCGGCGGGCGCCTTCTTCGGGGACCTCACGGGGCCGTTCGTGGCGACATCGTCGGTGGGGGCGACCACGCCGGCACCGGGGTTCTTGGCTGGCATGCAATACATGATGGCCCACCGGCGATCCACCCGTGCTGCTACTGGCGTTACTCTCGTGGACGATGCACGCGATCGCACATTGGTGGGACACCGTCGAGTTGTGGCTCACGAGCCTGCCCTACGTACCGCAGGTCCTGATAGTGCTGATTGCGCTCGTCATGATCGCAATGTTGATCGTGCGCGTGCTGGTGGTCGTGATCGATCAGATCGCGGACGTCATCCATCCCGGAGGCGGCGACGATGCCCTGGCCGCCGCGCCTCGAGCCGCAGGTGACAGCCCTGGAGAGGGGACGTGAGAGAAGTGCCGTCGTCGAACGGGGGCCGATCGTGGCTGCCACGGTCCAAAGTGACGTGGATGTTGATCGCGCTGATCGTGCTGCTGGTCGTCGCGTGGGCGGTCGCCCGCTGAGCGCGGTTTCCTTAGGATTCTCGCCGGGCCCGGCTCCGTCGGGTGCAACCACCCCAGCGACGAACGGCGAGAAGCTCCATGCTCAGCAGACCCCGCCGCCGCGCTGTCGTGATTCTTCTCACGGCTGCGTCGGCGCTCATCGTCGCCGCGTGCGGCGGCTCCACGGACGTTCCGCACGGTATCGACATCTCGAGCGGTTCCCAGCATCTGAACCTGGTCGCCTTCTCCTCTGCGAAGCCGGCGTTCGACGTGGAGATCCCCTTGTTCCGCAAGAGCCACCCGGACATCGGCTTCTCCCAGTCGTACGGCGCCTCCGGCGACCAGTCGCGCAAGGTGGTTCGCCACGTCCCGGTCGACGTCGTGAACTTCTCCGTGCAACCGGACGTCACCCGCGACGTCTCGGCGGGCCTGATCGACAAGAACTGGGAGACGGCCCGACCCGATAAGAGCGTGCCGTTCACGTCGCTGGTGGTGATCGTGGTGCGGAAGGGCAACCCCAAGGGCAT
>CAJCHX010000495.1 GCA_903970215.1 Acidobacteriaceae bacterium | reverse complement strand
CCTTGCGCACTGGTGGCGCCCGCCGCTGACCTCGTCGGCGTGGCTGATCGGTTTGACCGCGGCCTGCTCGGTCCCGCTGTGGGTGGTGCTCGGCACGTTTCTGTCCCACGATGCCGGGCTGTTCTCCTCCGGTCAGACCAGCGCGACCAGGCTCGGCAATCTCATCCAGCCGCTCAGCGGCTTTCAGCTTGCGGGGATCTGGACGAGCGGAGACTTTCGCCTGTCCACCGGGGTGTTTCCCACGGTGCCCCTGATCGCGCTCGTGATCGTCTGCGCGCTGGTGGCGCTGGTGGCCACCGTTCGCCGGGCCGAGCTCACCCTGCTGGTGTACGCCGCGGTGGCGCTCGTCGGTTGCGCTTGCTTCGCCCTCGTCGGCTCGACGCCGTGGGTGATGGGCAAGGCGTTGGCGATCTCCTCGCCCGCGCTGCTGACGGTCGCGCTGATCGGCCTGGCCCTATGGCGACGACGGCGCCTGGGCGCCGTCCTGCTCGTTCTCGTCGGCGCCGGTGTGATCTGGTCAAACACGCTGGCCTACCACGACGCGCTGCTGGCCCCGCGTGATCGCCTGGGGGAGCTGCAACACATCGGCAGCCTACTCGCCGGCCGGGGCCCGACGTTCGTCAACGACTACGAGCCGTACGGTGATCGCCACTTCCTGCGCGCCGGGGCCCCCGTCGAACCGGCCGAGTACCGGGTGGCGCCATTGCCCCTGGCGAGCGGGGTGCTGCTGGTCAAGACCGGATATGCCGACCTCGACTCCTTCGCGCCGGCCACGCTGCTGCCCTACCGCTCCATCGTGACCCGCAACTCTCCGGTCGAGAGCCGTCCCCCCTCCATCTACAAACTGGTGTGGTCCGGCCGCTACTACAACCTGTGGCAGCGGGCGGCCGATCCGAGAACCCGCATCATCCTGCACGTGCCGCTCGGCGACCAGGGGACCTATCCCTATTGCGGAAGCGCCGAGAACGGGCCCTACCTGGCCCTGTGCTCGATCGCTCCGGCCGCGGTTCCCGCGTGCTCTGCTGTGGAGCGCCTGGGCCGACTCGCGCGTCGTGACCATGGTCAGCTGGTGGCCTATCAGCGTCCCGCGCCGATCGTCCTGCGCGGTGACGACCTGGTGTGGCCCGGGACGTGGGTACACGATCCGGTCGGGCATACCCTGACCCCGACCGTCCCGGGCACGGCGACTGCCCACATCGCGCTCGCGGTTACGCAGCGCTATCGGCTCTGGCTGGCGGGAAGCTTCACGCGCGGCTTTCAGGTCTCGCTCGACGGTCACGCACTCGGCCAGGTCAAGGATGAGATCTCTGACATCAACGGCTATGTACCGGTCGCATCGCTGCTCCTGACCGCGGGAGTCCACACGCTGAAGTTGACCTATCCGCACGCCGGCCTGACCCCGGGGAGCGGCAACAACACCTATACGTCGCTCTCCGAGATCGCTCTTCAGCCGCTCCAGCCGACCGCGACCAAGATGTTGCACATCGCTCCCGCCGACGCGCACCGGCTCTGTGGCCGCTCGCTTGACTGGATCGAGATCACCACCAACGCACGACGCTAACCATTCATTGTCTGCGGTACCCCCTGTGAAGAGTACAGTGGATTAATGTCAACTGATAAACAGTCATTCTCACGACGTAGCAGGGTGCAGATCGCGCGATGCCTGATCGTCGCGGGCATGGCAGGTATCGGGTTGAGTGCATGCGGAGGCTCTTCTTCCAGTTCGTCGACCTCCTCCGCGGCAGCACACGCGACACGGCCGACCCACCTGCTCAACACCAAGCGCGTCGCCACCGCGATCGAGCAGAGCATTCTCAGCGAGCGTCAGCTGCACTCAAAAGTGACCTGTCCCAAGGCGGTCCTTCAGCAGAAGGGCCACACCTTTACCTGTCTTGCCGAGACCGGCGCCCGCAACAAGCGCGTCAAGACGGTCTTCACCGTCTATCAGCGGAGCGATTCGGGCAAAGTCAACTACGCCTCGCCGAAGTAACGCGGCAGGCCACGCCGCTTCTGACCCAGGGCTACCACCCGGCCGGCCGGCGTCGCTCGACGATTAGTAATGAACCCGTCCCCGGTTCAGGGGATAGGCAATCCTCCAATGGTCAATGACTATGAGGTGACCCGTCCGGAAAAGGATGGTGACCCTCGATTCGTTCTCCTCCTAAGGAGTCGCATATGTCCGCTCTCTCTGCGCCCGCTGCGAGGACGCTGACTGCCGAACCCTCTCTCGCGGCGACCCTTGACCCGACCCGCGAGCTCGAAGTCCTGCTCGTCGAAGATCGGCTGCTGATTCGACGCGGCCTGGAGTTGCTCCTGCGCGCGGATGGCATGCGCATCGCCGGGCTGGCCGGGGACGCGCACCAGGCGCTGTCGCTCATCGCCCGCCGCCGAATCGACGTTGCCCTGGTGGCGGCGACGCTGGGGGATGACCGTGGATTTTCGCTGGCAGCTGAACTGTCAGAGCTCTCGCGTGCCATTCCCGTCGTCGTCTATTCGGCGGGCCGACAGCAGCGTGCGGTTGAGCAGATGCGGGCCAGTGGCGCGCGCGGGCTGGCGCTGACCGCGTCGGAGCCGTCGGTGTTGCTCCATGCGCTGCGGACGGCGGCGGCCGGCGGCAGCTTCGTCGATCCCGCCCTGGTGACCACGGTCCCGAACCCTTCGCTGCGTCCCAAGCTCAGCCCGCGAGAGAGCCAGATCCTGAGCATGCTGGCCGACGGCCACAACGGCCGGGCCATCGCCGAGGCACTTCATCTCTCACCCGCGACAGTTCGCACGCACGTCCG
Organism: Acidobacteriaceae bacterium; assembly: GCA_903970215.1. Taxonomy (GTDB): domain Bacteria; phylum Actinomycetota; class Actinomycetes; order Mycobacteriales; family Mycobacteriaceae; genus Tsukamurella. Next base: position 597 of record CAJCHX010000495.1, on the reverse strand, counting down.
CAACGCCTCGGTCAAGCTCGGTGCCAGGACGCGCTCCCAGGCGGTCGCCCTGTCACTGAGCGGCGGTCGCTAGACCGATCCCCACCGGGACCGACCCTCACCGGGCGATGCCGCTTGCTCGCGCCGCGCGACTCACCGCCCGACGGTGGATCGCGCCGATGACCTGCGTCGGGCTGCTCATCGCCGCCGGGAGCGCATCCGCGTCGACCGCCTATTCGGTGAGTACGACGGCCGACACCGCCGCGATGGACGCCAACTGCCTGCCCGGAGCGTGCTCGCTGCGTCAGGCGGTCAACGCCGCGACCACCACCGGCGACGTGATCACCGTGCCCTCCGGCATCTACGCGCTCAGCAACGGCGAGCTGGCCGTCGCCAGCGGAATCACCATCGAGGGAGCCGGTGAGGGGGCGACGGTGATCGAGGGCACCCCGACCAGCGCAGACCGAGTCATGCAGGTGGCCGGTAACTCCTCAGCCGTCACGCTGGAGAATCTCACCATCACCGGCGGGGACACCACGAGCACCTCCGACGAAGGTGGGGGCGGGATCGCGGCCTTCGGTCCGGGAGCGCTGGTGCTCGCGCACGTCGATGTCGAGG
>CAJCHX010000494.1 GCA_903970215.1 Acidobacteriaceae bacterium | reverse complement strand
GGCGGATTCGGGTACGACCCCATCTTCGTGCCCGACGAGGACGAGGGCGCCGACTCACCCGATGCGCGGCGAACCGCCGCCGAGCTGACCGCCGACGAGAAGAACCAGGTCAGCCATCGGGCCCGTGCATTGGCGCAGTTGGTGGAGCCGTTGCGCGCTCTGGCCCGGGCCTGAGTGACGGGTTCGGGCGTGCATCGGCGCAGAGCGGTTCTGACCTGCGCGAACCTTCGGTTCGTCGGGTACGACCGAATTGTCGCAGACGCGCGCGGTGAGAGAAGAGCACTGCCAGGATCCTCGGTTACCCTGACCCGGTGAAAGATCGATCTGGGGGTCTGTCGGTAGCACGCGCCGCTCTCGCGTTGCTCGCCCTCATCGTGCTCACAGTGACCGGCTTCGCCTGGTGGAGCACCAATCTGGTGATCGGCGGGTTCAACGTGTCGGCCGCTTTGGCGGATCCGAAGTTCGCGAAATCAGTCGGCGGCGCGACCAACATCTTGATCATGGGTCTAGACACCCGCAAGGATCAGGACGGCAACCAGCTGCCCGACGATGTGTTGGCCCAACTACACGCTGGCGACGGCAACGAGGGTGGGTACAACACCAACACCTTGATCCTGGTGCACGTCCCCGCCGACGGGAAGAACATCAAGGCCTTCTCCATCCCGCGTGACGACTACGTGCGGGTGCACGACATCACTGGCTACACGCACGCCAAGATCAAGGAGGCGTACGGCCTGAAGAAGGCCGAGGTCGAGGACGAGCTGGTCGCACAGGGCATGACCGACCGCAAGGAGATCGAGACGCAGAGCCGGGAGGCTGCTCGCAAGGAGTCGCTCGCCACGGTCGAAGGCCTGGTCGGGGTCCCGATCGACCACTTCGTCGAGGTAAGCCTGGTCGGGTTCTACGATCTCGCCAAGCAGCTGGGCGGCGTCGAGGTGTGCCTCAAGCATCCCGTACGCGACGGCTACTCCGGCGCGCGCTTCCGGGCCGGTCTGCAGCACCTCAACGCGTCGCAGGCGCTGGCCTTCGTCCGGCAACGGCACGGCCTCACCAACGGCGACCTCGACCGCACGCACCGGCAGCAGGCGTTCATCGCCTCCGTCGCGCTCTCGTTGCAGAAGCAGGGCGTGTTCACCAACATCGACCAGCTGACCAACATGATCTCGATCGCACAGAAGGACATCGTGATCTCGTCGGGCTGGGACGTCACCAGCTTCGCGCAGCAGGTCGGCGATATCGCGGGTACCGACCTGACGTTCACCACGCTGCCGGTCAAGGCCTACGGGGTGGTCGACGAGCAGGACATCAACATCATCGATCCCGCCACGATCCGGGCCGAGGTGCAGAAGGCGTTCGGACAGTCCATCCCCGACGACGGGTCGGAGGACGACGACGGCGACGATTCGAGCGTGTCGGAGGTCGCCGCGACCAGCACCTTGGACCAGAAGGCACCGGAGTCGACCACGAAGTCGCCGGAAGCCGCAGCCACCACCGCCGACTCGGGAGACTCGTCGGACGGCTCCGACGGTTCGGTCACCTCGGATGATTCCGACGGGCCTGCGCCCGACTCGGGCACGATCGTCCGCGGCGGCCAGATTCCGTGCGTTGACTGACATCCCCGGTCCGGCGGCCGCCACCAAGCCGCGGCTCCGCGGCGTCATCCACACGTACGGAGCCGTGGTCGCGGTCCTGGCGGGAATCCCGCTGGTGGCTACTGCCTTCGTCGTCGGCATCGGGGCCGGTCTGGCGATGCTGGTCTATTGCATCACCGTGTTCGGCGTCTTCGGCGTGAGCGCTGCCTATCACCGTGGTCCGTGGTCCACGGAATTCCGGGTGTGGATGAAGCGGGCCGACCACAGCATGATCTTCGTGTTCATCGCGGGGAGCTACACCCCGATCGCCACGCTCGCCCTGACCGGTGGCACCCGCGAGGTGGTGCTGACCGTGGTGTGGGCCGGTGCGCTCGCGGGCGTCCTGCTGAAGCTGCTGTGGCCGCACGCGCCACGTTGGCTGGGCGTGCCGTTGTACATCGCGCTGGGATGGGTCGTGGTCGCGGTCGCTCGGGACCTGCTGCACGGGGCGGGATGGCCCGCGTGCATCCTGCTGCTGATCGGCGGCGTGCTCTACAGCGGAGGAGCGGTGCTGTACGCCGCGCGGTGGCCCAATCCGTGGCCCACGGTGTTCGG
>CAJCHX010000493.1 GCA_903970215.1 Acidobacteriaceae bacterium | reverse complement strand
CCGACTCCGATCGCGCCCGCCGCACCGGTCCCGCCCGGCCGGCCGGAGCCGCCCATGCCGCCATCGCCGTTCCCGCCAGCGGCCCCCGAACCGTTGGGACCGCCGTCGATCAGGACGATGGATGCGGGTTGTGGTGCACGGGATAGGGCAACCGGGGTTGCCGCGGGACGTGGCACGGCCGCCGCCGCGGGCGCGGCGAGCCCGGTCCCGAGAGCCGCCGCAAGCGCCGCACCTGCGAAGACGCCGCGGCCGCGGCTGGGCAGATGCTCGAATCCCATCAAAGTCGTACCTCTCGTGTGCGCAGGTCACCCCTATTGTCAGAATATACCTGCGTAGCCTCGGTCTCGTTCTCGGATCGCAAAGGGGATGTGTCCGTTGGCAAACTACGCTACAGTGGTTACGGCGCACGCTGGGCAACTTCGGTGTCGCTTGAGGTGCCGGGAATAGAGAGGTGGCACATGTCGGACATCAGCGAGGACGAACCGTTGATCAACGGTGAGTTCGACGGTGATCAGGTACTGGTGGGACAGGGGCTCTTCGCGAGCCGGTTGGAGGAGCTGTTCCGCACGGTTCCCGGGCCGAACGGTCGGGCCTTCACTGCGAAGGCGATCGCACAGCGGTCTACTGCGCTGGGGTTCCGGTTGGGTGAGTCGTACCTGAGCCAGCTGCGTTCGGGCAAGGCCAAGTCGCCGTCGTTCCGGACCGTCGAGGGGATCTCGGCCGCGTTCGGCGTCGATGTGCACTACTTCCTCGAAGATGAGGCGGCCCAGCGCACCCGCGATCAGATCCACCTCATGCGGCTTCAGGCCGACACCAAGGTGCAGATGGCGGCGTTCCGCCTCGCCGGCCTGTCGGGTGATTCCGTGAATATGGTGAACGAGCTGATCAAGGTTCTCCGGACGCAGCAGGGACTGCCCGCCGATCCGCCGGAACTTCCCGTAGACTCTCGCGAGGCGGAGGGTTCCGACAGCTAGAGGTGCTCGCCTTCCGCCGGTGTGCGTACACCATCGGCGAGGAGGCGGATGCGGACGGCGAGGTCGTTACGTCGGCTGTGTGAGCAGGAGCTCCGCAGCCTCGAACTCGACCTTCCCTTCGATGCGGTACAGATGTGCGAGCGGTACGGCGAGCGCCGAGGCCGCCCTATCGCGGTGCTCGGGCACCCACTGCCCGCTGGTGTGCCGAACGGCGTATGGCTGGTGGGCGACGACGCCGACTACTTCTTTCACCAGGCCAACACATCCCGGGTGCATCGGGATCAGATCATCATTCATGAATTCGGCCATTTGATCGCCGGTCATCAGCTCGTGGACCCAGCCGCTGCTGCGGAGGGCGCCGACGATATGCCGGCCGAGGCCACGACCGAGGCGCTCCACAGGACGTGCTACGACGACGACCGGGAGTGGGAGGCCGAGATGATCGCGTCGATCATCCTCGGCTGGGCCGCCGAGGCGAACACCACTGCCGGCTCCGCGGCGAAGCACTCGAGTCTGCGCGGGATCCAGCGCGCGTTGGGGGGCCACTCCAGGTGGTTGTGAACGTCCTCAATGTGGTGGGCGTCGGGTTCTTCACGCTGGTGCTGTGCTGGCGAATCCACCGTCTCGTGCGGGCCCGCGAAGGTGTGCAGGCGGTGGCGATGACCGTCGCGATCGGCTCGCTGACCCTGGCTCCGCTGCTGCTCAACCGAACCTTCAGCCGGCTCTTCGATCGGATCGTTGTGATCGGGTCGTCGCGCGTGCTGGGTTACGCCCTGATCGTCCTCGGCGTCGCTGCGCTGGCCGTCACCTTCTTCTACGGCCCCACCGAATCCTCCCGTCAGCGGCGCGCGGGAATCGAGGCGGTGCCATTGGTAGTGGCGGTGATCGGCCTGTCAGTGGCGATGACCGTCACGCCCAGCGAACTCCGGACCGCCGCGCTCAACCCTCTCACCGTGCGCGAGGTGGGTCTGGCCGTCTTCTTCGTCGTAGCGGGCGCCTATCTGGTGTACGGGCTGGCAGACTGCGTCTTCTCGCTCACTCAGCTCATGCCGTTCGCACGCGGATACCTCACCCGCTCTCTGCGATTCATGGCGGTGGGGCTCAGCTTCGCCGCCATCGGCTCGCTGTTGCAGGTCGGGTTCATCGTCGTCAACATGACCAGATTGGCCGCGCTGCCACCTGTGCTCACCACGTCGCGGTGGGTCATGGGGATCGGCGCACTACTGTTCATCATCGGCATCTGCTACCCGGGCGTGCGCGGGATCATCGTCGCCGAGCGCTACCGGCACCGGCACCGGCGCGACTACCGGCGGCTGGGACCGCTGTGGCGCGAGCTGACCGGGGTGCTGCCGGGCATCGTGCTACCCGGTCGGCGCCACGGGCGCGGCACCGACATCCACATCGCCTACCAGCGCCGGGTGGTCGAGATCCGCGACGTTCTGGTGCAGCTGAGCCCGTATCTCCGGGACGACTTCGGGCACCGTGACGGCGAGGCCAACGTGGCCGAGCTGCGCGCGGCGATCGCGAAGTACCAGGCTGCGGACGGTGCGTCCGCGGAGACCCGGATCGTGTTGCCGGCAACGGGACCCACTGTGGACGACGATGCTGCGCCACTGCTGATCCTGTCGGACCAGGTGCGCGCGGAGCCGGTGCATTCCTCACACGAGTGAGCGGGGATTCCCGTCTCGTCCGGCCGACGTGAGTGCCGCATCGGCGCGGGCCCGGCGCGCGCGGCGCACCGCCACCAGACCGGCGGCGCACACGAGGGCGACGGCCGCGGCCACGCCGGCGACCGCGCGAGCCGAATGCAGACCGAGGAACGCCTCGGTCAGCGTCCATGCGGCGAACCCGAAGAACAGTAGCGTCGCTGCGATCGACAGGGTCCGCTCTCGGATGCGGTGCCCGGCGACGGCGCCGACGGCGATCGCGAGCACGCCGGCCAGCACCATTCCGGCGGTCGAGCCGATCCAGATGCCCACCGGATCGTGCGCAGTCGCGAGGGCGACGGTGGCGAGCATGGTGCGGTCGCCGAGTTCGGCGAGCAGGAACGACGAGGTGATCACCAGGAAGGCGGATCGGGAAGCGGCAGATTCGGCCTGATCGACCTCGTCGGCCGGGGCTTCGCCCCGCAGCGTCCAGAACGCGAACGCGAGCATGGTCAGGCCGGCGACGACGGGGATGACCCCCGCGGGAATCGCTTCGCCCAGAGCGCTGCCGACCACCACGGAGACCGCCTGGATGAGGGCGGTGGCGCAGGTGATGGCGGCGAGGACGACCCACCACCGGTACCTGACCGCGAACGTCATCGCCATCAGTTGGGACTTGTCGCCCAACTCGGCGACGAACACCACGGTGAATCCGACCAGTAGTGCGCTCAGCACTGCGACCTCCTGGAGTTGACCTGTGCCACACGGATCCGAATCCCGAATCGTGAGAGTGGCACAAAAGTCTCGCCCACCGATCGCCGGTCCGTGCGGCCGGGCAGAGCTGCCAGCATGTCGACCGCACGATTGCGGGCTACTCCCCTTCGTGCATCAGTCACGTTACCCACGGGTACGCGAATAAGCAACTGCAACAAAGGTTTTGGGGTGCCGAACTTTTCTCAACTGGGTGCTGGCGCTGAGGCGTTCAGGGCTCCGGAAAAGGCGTGGTCGGGGCGGCCTGATGACGCGGGCGGGGTGGCCTGATGACGCGGGCCCACAGCGCGAACGACCGGAGCCGCCCTCCCCGCGTACGGGGATGGCGGCTCCGGTCGGCGTGCTGGTGTGTAGTGGTGGATCAGCCCTTGGCGGCGGCGTAGCGCGCGGCCACGTCCTCCCAGTTCACGACGTTCCACCACGCCTTGACGTAATCGCCCTTGACGTTCTTGTACTGGAGGTAGAAGGCGTGCTCCCACATGTCGAGCAGCAGCAGCGGGGTGAGGCCGATGGAGATGTTGCCCTGCTGGTCGGTGAGCTGCTGGATCACCAGTCGCTGCCCGATGTGGTCGTATGCCAGGACCGACCAGCCCGAACCCTGCAGAGTCATCGCCACGGCGTTGAAGTTCGCCTGGAACTTGTCGAAGCTGCCGAACTCGGCGTCGATGGCCTCGGCGAGCGCGCCGACCGGCTTGTCCCCACCGTGGGGCGACATGTTCTTCCAGAACACCGAGTGGTTGGTGTGGCCGCCGAGGTGAAACGCGAGGTTCTTGCTGAGCAGAGGGGCGACGGTCGCGATGGTGCCGTTGTCACGGGCCTCGGCCAGCTGCTCGATCGCCTTGTTCGCGCCGGCGACGTACGCGGCGTGGTGCTTGTCGTGGTGCAGCTCCATGATCTCGCCCGAAATGTACGGCTCCAGTGCGCTGTAGTCGTAGTCGAGTTCCGGAAGAGTGTATTCAGCCACGGCGTTCCCTTCGATTGCGGGAGCGATGCCCCCTGATGTGATCTCTTCTGCGTTCCCCAGCTTTTCTTATCTGGAATGGTTCCGCAATGACGCTGCGCGAATGCCATCAAGCGGGGTTGAGGTTTGCGCGATCTCGCCGGGATGCGGGGCGGTGCGCCAGGGCGGGCGTCAGGACAGGACGAGGATGAGCACCAGGGCCGCGATCAGCGCACCGACCCAGAACAGGGTGCGGGTGATCGACCTGGACAGGTGTACGAAGTGGTCGTTCACCGTCGACTGACTGTGGTGCTGGTCGTAGGCCATGCGCGGATCCCTCCCTCGTCGTCGTGTGTCCGCCTCGCCTCCCGGAGCAGTATGTGAATGCGGTCACATTCCCGGTTGGTGACGCTTATCATAGACGGCCATCCGATCCCGGGCGTGGCGGGTGCCCGTTTGTGGGCGGTAGCGTGACTATATGTCGTGGTTGGAAGACGTTTTGCGCAGTCGCTCGGAGAAGATGCGAATGGTATCGCCAGACCAGGCGTTACCAGGGCGTTCGCAGCCGGTGCTCGCCCCCGGTGCGGTGCACTACGTGAATGGGCGCCCATTGCAACCACCGTTCCCAGCCGGTCTCTCGTCGATCGTCCTGGCGGGTGGTTGCTTCTGGGGCATCGAGGAGATCTTCTGGCAGGTGCCGGGCGTGTACACGACGGCGGCGGGGTATGCCGGCGGCGCGACCCCGAACCCGACCTATGAGGAGGTGTGTACTGCCAGGACGGGCCACACCGAGTCGGTGTTGGTCGTCTTCGACCCGGAGGTGATCCCGCTCGAGCGACTGCTCGCCGTGTTCTGGCAGAGCCACGACCCGACCCTGGGGATGCGCCAGGGCAACGACGTGGGTACCCAATACCGGTCCGCCGTGTTCACCACCGACCCAGGCCAGGTGGCGACGGTGCGCGATACCGAGCGGCACTATCTCGAGCGCCTGCAGGCCGCGGGCGTGGACGATCCCATCACCACCGAGATCGCGCCGCTCGACCACTTCTACTGGGCCGAGCACTATCACCAGCAGTACTTGGCGAAGCACCCGAACGGGTATCGCTGTCACTCGGCGGCCGGCGTGTCGTACGACCCGGCCTGATCCTCACCTCGCGGAAATTCGATAGCGTGGATCACAAGTGTGATGAATTCGTCTTCGGGTCTTGCAATGGCCCGCGACCAGCAGTTTCGCCACGATGACTGATAGAAGATCAGACTCGCCCTATCGGTGATGCTTGGAAACATCGTTGCCTGTCGGCAAGATAGTGGTCATGACCGAAGTGAGTGAAGGGACGCGCTTCATCAGCGGGCCCACTCGTCGGCCGCGGCGCGAACGGGCGCAGCGGGAACGGGCGCACAGGGAACGGGCGCAGTGGGTACGGACGCTCGTCGCGGGCCGCCAGACGCGTACGGACGTCGTCGTCGCCGCGGTCCTGCTCGGGGTGTCGGTCGTGGCCACCACCCTCAACCTCTTCTACGCGGCCGTCACGTTCCCGGGCCTCGGTCGGGGATGCATCGCCGGCGCCTGCACGGGCGGCTATACGTTCGACCTGTTCGCGCTGTCCCTGGTGCTGTCGGTGGTCGTGGGTACCACGTTCGGCTTCCACGCCGTCCTCAAGTTGCTCAATCGGCGCAACGCATGGGTGTATGCGCTCGCCGACGCCGTCGTATCGGTCGCCTGCCTGGCCGGTGCACTCGCGCTCGGCCAAGCCACCTGGTGACCGGGGTTACCCTGGTCTCGTGACCGTATCGCTGAGGTCTGCGCAGGGCGGCTCGCGCCTTCGTGGTTCTGCCGGCCCCCTCATGACGGCGGCCGGGGTCGGTGCTGTGACGGTGGGGCTGTACTTCCGCGATCCGCACGTCCACGGCAGCTGGGGGATATGCCCCTTGTATGCGATGACGGGGATCTACTGCCCCGGTTGCGGCGGCCTGCGCGGCGTCAACGACGCGCTCCACGGGCACTTCGCCGCGGCCCTCGGGTCGAACGCGCTGCTGGTGCCGTTCGCCGTCTGGGCGGTGTGGGCGTGGACCGCGTGGTGGGGCCGCACGAGCGGGCGCCGGATCGTCGGTCCGCCCTCGTCGCGCCGCTGGGCGGTTGCGGCCGGCATCGTGGTGCTCGCCTTCACCGTCGTCCGCAACCTTCCCGGGTCGCCGCTCGCGCCCTGATCGCCGGTACCGTCGACGCCATGACCTTTCTCGTCTCCGAACTGCAGGATGCCGCGAAGAACGCGACCCATCGGGTGCGCTCAGCGCTCGGGCAGGAGGCCGCCGGCGTCGTCCCGGTGGTCCGCCTCGAAGGCCCCATCGCGGCGCACACCTCGGGTGGCATCGGACGCGGCGGGCTCAACCACACCCAGCTCGAGGCGGTCCTCGCCCGTGCGTTCAAGACCGACGATGCGCGCGCGGTCGCCTTGTCGATCAACTGCCCCGGTGGCTCGCCCGCCCAGTCCGAGTATCTCGCGCAGCGCATCCGGCAGCTCGCCGCTGAGCACGAGCTGCCGGTGCTGGCCTTCTGCGAGGACGTGGCCGCATCCGGTGGTTACTGGCTGGCGTGCGCCGCCGACGAGATATACGTCGCGGCCACGTCGATCGTGGGATCCATCGGCGTGATCTCCGCGAGCTTCGGCGCCGTCGATCTGATCGACAAGGTGGGGTTGGAACGGCGGGTGTACACCACCGGCGAGGCCAAGCATCGGCTCGACATGTTCGAAGCGGTGCGCGACGGCGACGTGGCGTGGCTGCACGGTATCCAGAGCGATCTGCACGTCGCGTTCATCGACTGGGTCCGCGAACGGCGGGGCG
>CAJCHX010000492.1 GCA_903970215.1 Acidobacteriaceae bacterium | reverse complement strand
CGTTCGGACCACTTGAGGGTCCCGCCATGAAACGCGACGGCCCAGTGCGACACCTGTCCGATGCGGTCGCGTTCGACGGCGATGTCGGTGATCACGTCGGGTACGAGTTCACGGAAGCGGCCGAGGTCAGTGACGAGGGCGAACGCCTCGTCGACGGTGTGGGCGTCGGTGACCGCGCGGAGCGCGATGTCAGGCATGGCTGGTCTCCCTTGAAGTGGTGATGGGGTTGGCGGGGTCAACCTGCCGCTCGGTCCAGTACGTGAGCGATCGGCGGAGGACGGTGCGGAGCTGGCCGGCGTCGGGGCGGGTGCGTGGATCCGGCAGTGGTTCCCTGATAGCGATGTACGGCGCGACATTCTCGATGAGATTGGTCACGCGCCGCGCGGTGCTGGGCTCGAGTTCGCCGATGAAGACCGGCCGGATCAGTCGTTCGAACATCTCGTTGTCGATGTACCGCGGAGCGCGCAGATCCGAGCCGGTAGCAGTTCGGATGACGCCGACCATCTCGTCGATGACCTCACCCACGGTCGGTGCGGCGGCGCCGGCTGTCACCCACACCTGGTCCGATCGGGGTGCCCGTCCCGCGCGGATTGTGCAGATGAGGTCGGCGATCGTCGCCGCCACGACGTCTTGCGGGACGATGTCGACATATGCCTCGGCGCTGGCCGGGATGAACGGTAGTTTGCGCAGCGCGAGCATCGCGGCCACTTGGTAGATGCCCTGGAATTCGGCGATGTGACCGTCTCGGCTGTCCCCGACGACGATCGACGGACGGACGATGATGTAGTGGTGGCAGTGGTCACGGACGAACTGTTCGGCAGCTGCCTTGGACTGTGCGTACTGCATGGTGATACCGGCGTTCTCAGGCCGATGAATCGCGTCGACGAAGGCAGTGCTAACGTATACGAGGGGCACGCTGGCGGTGTTCGCGAGGTCGACGACTCGGCGTGTGCCGTGGAGGTTGTCGCCGGTCAGGGTGTCGGCGTCGGCATTGAGCCGAGTGTTCGCGGCGGCGTGGACGATGCCCGAGATGGATCCGGCGAGTTCGTTGTGAGCGGATTGCTCAAGGCCGAGACGTTCAGCCGTGATGTCGAGGCGGACCGTTCGACCTGCGACGGGGGTGCGGTGGTGTGCCGAGATCACGTCGGCGTCTGAGAGGATCTCACGCAACGCGCTGCCGACGACACCGCTGGCACCCGTTAGCAGCACAGGTCCGGTCATGCCAGCGCCTCCTCGTCCGCGAGCACCCGTTCCCGCTCGGCACTGTGCTGGCGGGCCACGGCCGCAGACGCTTCGTCCCAGTCGCCGTCGAACGCTCGATGCAGCGCGTGCAACCAGCGCTCAAGTCCGAACGCCACACATGAGGTCGTCGCAGGCTCGCCGTTGATGCTGATACCGGCGCGCTCCCCGAAGAAGTTGCGGTGATAGTTGAAGGACGCGATCGCGACACCGTCGTCGGTGAGTAGTTCCTGCTTGACCGGGAGCAGGCGCTGGGTCACTGCCCGTGAACCTTCGGGGTCGAAGAACGGGTCGATGGCGTTCTCGACAGTGGTGGTGATTCCCAGATCTGCGGCGAAGCGACCAACTTTGGCCTTGTGCTGCGCCAAGTGCTGCCTGGTGAAGTCGGGGTCGCCGAGTGCGACAATCTCGCGCATGGTGAACGCGTGGAGTCGTTCCAGGCCACGGTAGTGGCTCTCTGTGCGGCAGCAACGTTGTGTCAGGGTGAGCCGGGTGTTCGCAATCAGTTCGGTGTCGGCGAGGGCGGCGTATGCGCTGTAGCAGGCCGCGGAACTGATGTAGCGCCGCTGCTGCACGTCGGGCTGGGCCGTGGTGGCCTCAACAGCGAGATGCGGGAAGTTCGCGAAGTAGTCGAATCGCTCGAGGTCCGAGCGGCAGAGGAGCGGTGAGAAGTCCCATTCGTGGGCATCGACCGTGTCTGCCCAGAGCGTGAACACCCGCTGGAGCTGATTCTTCGTTCGGGTCGCTGCCGGACCGAGGATGGCCAGTCCGTCGGTCGTGTGGACCGCGACATCTATGTGCGCAGTGGTCATTTCGAATCTCCTTGGAAGTAGTGGGCCTCTATGGCACGCAGCGTTCGGACGGTGTCTACGTCGAATTTGCCGAGATCGATCTCGATTTGGGAGAGCTCCTGCAAGAGGAGGAGGAATTCGACGAGCGCCAACGAGTTGAGCAGGCGGGACTCGATCAAGTCGCGATCGAAGTCAGTCGGGTCGAAACCGGAATGGAGCGCGGTCAGGAAGTCGACGATGCGGTCAAGTGAGGTTGCTGTGGTGGTCATCGCTCGTCCCAGGGGGTGTCGTAGAGACCGAGGCGCCGGTAGAAGGTGTCGATTCGGTTCATGACGTCGTGATGTACCGCGACTCGGGCGGGGTCGTTCAGGAGGGACCGACGCAGCGTGAGAACGTCGTCGAACCCAGCGTCCGAATAGCATCTCGGGTTGTACAGACTGTTGATGGAGTAACGGATGTAATTGCGCACATACGCCGCGGCGGCGTCCTTGTCGGCGGGGGCTGACTCAGCATCGGCTTCGACGAAGAGATCGGCGACAAGCTTCTTTCCGAACGCGACGTGCCGGCTCTCATCGTGGTGGTGTGCCGCATGGATCTCGCGAATGATCTCGGGAAGCGAGGCCTCACGCCCCAACCGCGCGTTGTAATAGTCGAAGACCTCCTCGAAGATGAGGATCCGACTGAAAACGATGAAGTCAGACCACACCTCCGACACGGTCGTGGAGCCGATCGGCGGGACACTGATCGGCGGATAGACCCCGGTCCAATAGCGATTGCAGAACTCGGCGAAGTACCACATGTGGTTGTTCTCCTCGCCCAGGAAGTGATGCATGTACTCCGAGTACGGCGCGAACCGCGGTGTGTGGATTCGAAATGCGACCTCGCCCATGAGTTCTCTAATACCGTGGACGTGCAGGCTGAAGAAGTTCACCGTCTCCGCCTGGGACAGCGTGACGCAGCGTGGATCGTCCTGGCGCTCGGTGCCGTGGGCCGTGGTGTATTCCGGGTTCATCCACCAGATGTCGGTGGGAACCGCATCAGGCCAGTCGAATCGGGTGAACGGGCTGTGGTGTTCTCGGCGCGAGACCGCTGCGAGTCGCGCGACGGCACGCATATGGTCGGCGGTGACCGTGGTCATTTCTTCTCCGATTGATGGGGTGTTTGTGGGTTCAGCGTCGAGCCCGCAGGTGCCGGGCCTGAAGCTGTGTGCGATGGTGCGGACCCGGCGAGCAGGACGTCGACGACGTGCTCCGCGTGGGTGCCCTCAAAGGCCTGACACAGCAGGAATACTCGCAGCCCGATGGCGCCGAGCAGGCTGTGGAACAGCGACACCACAACGGTGTCCGCGCGGGCCTCGTCACGTTCGATCGCGCGTGTCACGATCGACTGTCCGCGCTCGAGCTGGGCGTCGATGAAGCACTCGGTCAGACCTGACAGTTCGGCGGATTGTTCCTCGATGGTCGCGGCGGTGAGTGCGCGACCGGCAGCCGAGTCGACGGTCGGCACGATGGCGGCCAGTTCGGCGAGCAGATCGTTTCGGATCGATCCTGCATCCGGCAGGGGCAGTCGCTGGTACCCGGCCCGTACGGCGGAGTTCACGAGAGCGTACTTGTCAGGCCACCAGCGGTACAGCGTCGATCTGTGCACACCGGCGCGTTTGGCGACCTCTTCGAACGTGATGCCGTGCATCCCCTTGTCCGACAGAAGACTCAAGGTCGCTTTGTGGATCTCCTTCGCGCGACGGGGTCTGGATTCAGCGACACTGTCCGACATCGGCTTTCAGTCCCTTCTGGTTCAAGTACGGATGAGTAACTTCCTCGGTAATGCAACGCACCGGTGCGTCGTATTGCAACGTGATCTTCGTCACATACGCCACGCACCGGTGCGTTGCGCTATTCGGATTCGTCACCTACCGTGTTGGCCATGACCACGCACACCGCTGAATGCCCGTCGTCGCCTGAGATCGGGGAGTCGGCTGAGCTCGTCTGTCGCAATCCACGCACCGGGAAGTCGCTCGGCAGCGTGCCGATCTCCTCTTCCGAGGAGACCCGCAGCGCAGTCGCAGGGGCCCGAGAGGCCGCGATCACGTGGGCCGCACTCGGGGCTCGTGAACGGCGCCGACACCTCGACCGTTGGCGTCGGACGATTGCGGATCATCGCGGCGAGCTGCTCGGGTTGCTGTCGGACGAGGCCGGCAAGGTGCCCGCCGACGCCCTACTGGAAGTGAATCTCGCGCTGCACCATCTGGAATGGGCGGCAGCTAATGCGGGCCGCGCACTCGCACCGCAGCGGGCGCACTCGGGACTGATGATGCTGGGACACTCGAGCACGTTGGTGCGCCGCCCGTACGGGGTGGTGGGGGTTATCGGGCCGTGGAACTATCCCGTCTACACCCCGATGGGCTCGATCGCATACGCGCTCGCGACGGGAAACGCCGTCGTGTTCAAACCGAGTGAGTACACCGCGCTGATCGGGCAGTGGCTCGTCGACGCCTTCGCCGACGCGGTCCCCGATCATCCCGTGCTCGCCGCCGTCCACGGCGACGGCGCCACGGGGGCCGCATTGGTCGAGGCCGGGGTCGACAAGGTCGCATTCACGGGCTCGGCCGCCACTGGACGCAGGGTGATGGCCGGCTGCGCCCAATCGCTCACCCCCGTCCTGATGGAGTTGGGCGGCAAGGACGCTGCGATCGTCGACACCGATGCGGATCTCGACGATGCGGCCGACGCGATCGTGTGGGGAGCGTTGATGAACGCCGGCCAGACATGCGCGGGAGTCGAGCGGGTGTACGCCGTCGACGAGGTCTACGACTCTCTGCTCGAGCGGATCACGCAGCGGGCCGGGCAACTTCGAGCCGGCGTCGACTACGGCGCCATCGCCATGCCCACCCAGATCGACGTCATCTCCAGGCACGTCGACGCCGCTCTGGCCGACGGCGGTCGCGCGGTGGTCGGTGGACGGGAATCGGTCCGCGCCCCCTTCGTCGACCCCGTGGTGCTCGTCGACGTGCCCGAGGCCTCCACGGCCGTCCGGGAGGAGACCTTCGGCCCGGTTCTGATCGTCAACCGGGCCGACGACGTTCACGACGCGATCAGCCGCGCGAACGCCGCGCCGTATGCGCTGGGGGCGGCCGTGTTCGGGCGACGCCGCGGCCGTTGGATCGCCGAGCAGTTGCGCTCGGGCATGGTCAGCGTCAACGGCGTCGTCGACTTCGGTGCCGTCCCTGCGCTCCCGTTCGGCGGAAACGGCGCATCCGGCTTCGGTCGCATCCACGGGATGCCCGGGCTGCAGGAATTCACGACCTGCACGTCGATCACCGAACGCCGCCTGCGATTGCCGATCAGACCTCAACGGTTCAGTCGCAGTCCGGTCGATCTCGGCGCCCTGATCCTACTGTTGAACCGCCATCGGTGGGTGCGTCGATGACGACCGCGAGGCGCGACGATCGGGCTGTCTCGCGTAAGTTGAACGCCGTGCCGTTGCGATCGACTGCCACGACCAGACTTCCACGGAAGGCCGATAGAATCTTCGACGTCGCGTTGCGGCGGCTGTCCGACCACGGGTACGACGCGCTGACGATCGAAGGCATCGCGCAGGAAGCCGAGGTCAACAAGACCACGCTGTACCGATGGTGGACCGGTAAGGACGAGTTGCTCTCGGCGGCCTTGCGGCACGGCGACCTACTCCACATCACGGTCCCCGACAGCGGCACCCTGCGCGGCGACATCATCGACACTCTCAGGCAAATCTCGACTCTGCTCGAATCGCCGTACACCCGAGCAATCATCGCCGGCGTCATCGACGGCGGCCGTCCAGGCCTCGCACATCTGGCCACAGAGTTCGTCGACGATCGACTCCTCGGCCACGGTGAGATCCTCGCTCGGGCCACGGCCCGCGGAGAGATCGCCTCCACTACGACCAGCACCGACCTCTTTCACCCGCTGATCGGAGCACTCTGGATCCGCGTGCTCCTTCTACACCAACACGCCGACGATAGTTACCTGGCCGGTCTCGTCGACAACTTTCTGGGGGGCTTCCTACGGGCGCCGCGACCGTGACTTCAGATGTCGACCGACGCACCGACGCCAAGAAGATCTTTCGACGCCCTGCCGCTCGCGAGATCACGCTGGCCTTCGACGGCTTCGAGCTACCCTGCAACCGAGTCAAGAAGTGCGACAGATCGGCGAGCAACTGCTCACCCCCGTCTCCGACTACGCACGAGGCGCGCAACAGCCGAACCTTGGCCTTTCACGGCAGAACCGGTTCTAGCGGCGTGTTCCAACAATAAAGGTGCTCCCACCTGGAATAATGAGGGTTACCACACCAACTCATCAGTCCAGAAAAAGGAGCACCTTTACGGTGAGCAAGTCTACGCCGTCGTATCCCGCGCTGTCCGTCACCACGACCGGAACGTCGATCGTGTCCGGCGCTGGCGGGGTCCTGCTGGCCCGCACCGCGGAGAAGGTCGGCCTGAACACCGCACCACCAGCTCCCCGGGCACGTGCTCGTGCTGGTTGCCCACCGCCGGAGCGGACAGATCACAGGGAGGGCACCCAGATCGGGGCCAGTCTTTCAGAGAGGGTCACGCCCTGACGGTGAGCTTCTACGAGTATCAACGTCTTTGAGGTTGCTGATGCGGTCCTCGCAGCGGGCCCGGCGCCGGTGCCGTAGTTCCAGGCGTTCGATCGGGCCGCGGCTGCCGGTGACGAATCCGGTCAGTCGCAGCCCGTCGCGGTCGGTGAACCGCAACTGCGCGCCGGGGTGCGGGCGTTCGGCACGCACGATCAGCCGCATCCCGGCAGGCCAACCGCTCAGATCCACCATGCCGGTGAGTTCGCACACCTTCGCCCCGTCCCGCAGTCGCCCGGTGTCGTCGTCGATCGCGGGTATCCATCCCGGGTCGGGGACCTCGTCGACCGCGGCCGTGATCATGTCCGTGAGGCCGAACCCGATCGAATAGGCCAGGCGGCGCTTGGCGAGGTGGTCGAGGAACTCGTGGGTGCCGCCGCCGGCGTCGGCGCGGACCAGCACCTTCCGGCCTACGCGGTACCCGGGATCACCGGGCAGCTGGTCGATAGCCTGCCGCAGGACGGTGATGTGGTCGGCGGCGGTGTTCGAGCCGGCGTTGCCGGGTCGTAGAACGATGGCGAGGGGTTCGCCGGTGCCGTCGGTGCCGTGGTCGGCGAACGCGCACAGCGGGTGGAATCCGAAGCCGCGTTTGAAATTCGGTGCCGCCGACTGTTTGTCCGAGTGTGCGGTCACCAGGGTCGCATCGAGGTCGATGATCAACGGCCGCTCGTCGCTGATGCCGTGGTC
>CAJCHX010000491.1 GCA_903970215.1 Acidobacteriaceae bacterium | reverse complement strand
CTGCGGCCCGGATCCGCCGGTTCCATATCCACCAGGTTCGTACCCACCAGGTTCGTATGCACCAGGTTCGTACCCGCCAGGTTCGTACGAGGTCTGCGGAGCCTGGCCGTAGGTGCTCTGTCCATACGCGGCCCGCTCGGTCGGCGCATACGCCGATTCCCGGCTCTGTCCGTAAGGTGGCGGGACCACTCGGCCGTACCCGGGCTGGGGGTTCTGTCCATACCGGGGTTGAGGGCTCTGTCCGTAGCCCTGCGGAGGGTTTTGGCCGTAGCCCTGCGGGGGGTTTTGGCTGTAGCCCGGTTGAGGGGGCTGGCCGTAGCCGGGTTGAGGGCTCTGTCCGTACCCGGGTTGCGGACTCTGTCCGTAGCCGGCCGGTCCGCGGCCCCCCTGTGGGTAGCCGGGTTGCGGGTAGCCGGACTGGGGGCCGCCTCCGGGCCGGTCCGACGGTTCGCCCTGGGGGTTTCGACCTGGGTGGTACTGGTTCATCGCCGCCTCCACTGCTGGTTCGTTCCCAGGATCGCAGACGTTACCTGGGATTTCGCTTGTCGTCGGCTTGGCGCTTGACGGCGGGCTCACGTCCTGGTCGGCGGAGGGCGGTTTCGGCCCGTGCGAGGTGGTGACAGCGCCGCCGGTACGATGGCGAGGCAGGAGAAACGATCAACAGGAGGACCGCCGCGTGGCACTCGTCGTCCAGAAGTACGGTGGCAGTTCGGTGGCCTCCGCTGATCGCATCCGACGGGTGGCCGAGCGAATAGTCGACACGAAAAGGGCGGGCAACGACGTCGTCGTGGTGGTCTCGGCGATGGGTGACACCACCGACGAGCTGCTCGATCTCGCGAATCAGGTCTGCCCCGCCCCGCCCCCGCGCGAGATGGACATGCTGCTCACCTCCGGCGAGCGGATCTCGAACGCGTTGGTAGCCATGGCGATCCACTCCCTCGGTGCGCAGGCGCAGTCGTTCACCGGATCGCAGGCCGGCGTCATCACGACCAGTAAGCACGGCGCGGCGAAGATCATCGACGTCACCCCCGGGCGCGTGCAGGCCGCCATCGCCGAGGGAAAGATCGTGCTGGTGGCCGGTTTCCAAGGCGTATCGCAGGACACCAAGGACGTCACCACCCTCGGCCGGGGTGGTTCGGACACGACCGCGGTGGCGCTCGCGGCCGCGCTCAAGGCCGACATCTGCGAGATCTACACGGACGTCGACGGCATATACACGGCCGATCCCCGCATCGTTCCCAACGCCCGGCACTTGGCGACCATCTCCTTCGAGGAGATGCTCGAGATGGCGGCCTGCGGCGCCAAGGTGCTGATGCTGCGCTGCGTGGAATACGCGCGCAGGTACAACGTTCCTGTTCATGTGCGCTCGTCGTACTCGACCAAGCCGGGCACCATCGTGTCCGGATCGATGGAGGACATCCCCGTGGAAGAAGCCATCCTCACCGGAGTCGCGCACGACCGCAGCGAGGCCAAGATCACCGTCGTGGGCCTCGAGGACAAGCCCGGGTATGCAGGCAAGGTGTTTCGTGCGATCGCGGATGCCGAGATCAACATCGACATGGTGCTGCAGAACGTCTCCAAGGTGGACACCGGCAAGACCGACATCACGTTCACGCTGCCACGCGAACTCGGCCCGCTGGGCGTCGAGAAGCTCGAGAGATTGCGTGCCGAGATCGGGTTCGACGAGGTGCTGTACGACGACCACGTCGGCAAGGTGTCGCTGGTCGGCGCCGGCATGAAGTCGCATCCGGGCGTCACCGCCACCTTCTGTGAGGCGTTGTCGGCCGCGGGGATCAACATCGAGCTCATCTCCACTTCGGAGATCCGGATCTCGGTCCTGTGTCGGGACACCGAGTTGAACGAGGCCGTGAAGGCGCTGCACGCGGCCTTCGATCTCGGTGGCGACGAGGTGGCCACCGTCTATGGCGGAACGGGGCGATAAGCGTGGGCGTACGTGTAGGTGTGGTGGGCGCGACCGGACAGGTTGGCGCGGTCATGCGAAAGCTGTTGGTGGAGCGCGAATTCCCCGCTGACGAGGTGCGGTTCTTCGCCTCGGCGCGATCGGCCGGGAAGACCATCGAGTTCGACGGCGAGCAGATCACCGTCGAGGACGCTGCGACCGCGGACCCCGCCGGACTCGACATCGCGCTGTTCAGCGCCGGGGCCACGATGTCGCGGGTGCAGGCGCCGCGGTTCGCCGCCGCCGGAGTCACCGTGATCGACAACTCCAGCGCGTGGCGCAAGGACCCCGACGTCCCGCTGGTGGTGTCGGAGGTCAACCCGGAACAGGTGCGCGACCTCAAGAAGGGCATCATCGCCAACCCCAACTGCACCACCATGGCGGCGATGCCGGTGCTCAAGGTGCTGCACGACGAGGCGGGGCTGCGTCGGTTGGTCGTCTCGTCGTACCAGGCGGTTTCGGGCAGCGGTCTGGCCGGCGTCGAGGAGCTGGCGGGCCAGATCCGCGCTGTGGCGCCCGACTGCGAGGAACTGGTCCAAGATGGTTCGGCGGTCGAGTTCCCCGCCCCGAACAAGTACGTCGCGCCGATCGCGTTCAACGTCCTCCCGCTGGCCGGTTCACTGGTCGACGACGGCACGGGCGAGACCGACGAGGACCAGAAGTTGCGCAACGAGTCGCGCAAGATTCTGGGGCTGCCGGACCTGCTGGTGAGTGGCACGTGCGTGCGGGTTCCAGTGTTCACCGGGCACTCGCTGTCCATCAACGCGGAGTTCGACCGGCCGCTGTCGGTGGAGCGGGCGCGGCAACTGCTGTCCGACGCTCCGGGTGTGAAGCTCGTGGACGTGCCGACGCCGCTCGCGGCAGCGGGCATCGACGAGTCGTTGGTCGGCCGGATCCGCCAGGACCCGGGCGTGCCCGACGGCCGCGGGCTCGCTCTGTTCGTCAGCGGGGACAACCTGCGTAAGGGCGCGGCGCTCAACACGGTCCAGATCGCGGAGCTTCTGATCTAGTCGCCCCGGAGCTGCGTCTGATCACATCCGGCGCAGGCTCGCCCAGGTCTTCGACCACGGCTGCGCGACGTGGCACCACCAGATCGTCACCCCGGTCGACGCGGTGGGAAAGCCGACGCGGTCGGTGCCTACATGCCGCAATGCGATGCTCGTCGTGCAGTGTGAGCGGGCGTCGTCGTCCACGCCCACCCAGACGACGGTGCGTGCGTTATCCGGCGGCGTGCGAAGGTAGCCATAGCCGCGCGAGTAGCTGTACACGGGCGGCAGGTGGCCGCGGCCGTAATAGTCGAACGCTGCGGCCTGCCAGTACATCTCGGTGATCACGGCCTGGGGCTGCTGGTCGGGTGGCAGCGCCGCGATCACCTGCTCGACGTCGCGAGTCAGCTCGGGCCACCCGAATTGACCGTAGGGGGTGGTGCGCAGCGTCGCCGCCGCGAGGTTCGACGGTGCCGTGATCGTGGATTGCCGCTGCAAGGGCAGGAAGGCCGCGACCGCTGCCACCCCGAGGCAGGTGAGTGCCGCGCCCGCGATGCGGAGCCAACGCGACAGACCGTGCTCGACCAGCTGCACCGACCCCGCCGCGATGAGCACCGTGTACAGCCCGCCGGTGTAGTACGGGCGGCCGCCCGCGACGATCACCGCAGCAGTCATGCCGAGGAATGCGATCGCGATAAACCGGTATGCGCGCAGATCAGGCGCTCGCAACAGACGCCAGACGCCGTAACAGAGCAGGGCCGCTCCGAGGGGCCCTGCGTAGAGCAGCATGAGCGGGATGTTCAGGGCTCGGCCGCCGGTGAGGCCACCCTCGCCTGCGATCGTCCGGGTCAGCGCGGCGTTTGGCCAGCCGTTGTGCGCTTGCCACACGAGGCTGGGAACCGCGGAGGCGAGGGCGACGGCGCCACCGATCCATATCGCGGGGCGGCGCAGGAGATCGCGGGGACCCGCGGCGAACACGGCGATCGCAGCGGCCGCCCAGAAACCGGGGATCAGCCACTTGACCTGCAGATCGACCGCAGTCACGGCGGCCGCGATGAGCAGAAACCGGTCCTGGCGCGTTCGTACCCAGCGGACCAGCAGGAATGTGACGGCGGCCCAGAGTGGAGCGTCGATCGCGTTGGTGGCCAGTAGTTCGGCCTGGATCACGAGGAAGGGGGATAGAGCTGCGGCCACTATCGTCAGGGTCTGCGCTCGACGACCACCGCCGAACTCGCGGGCGGTGAGCGCGGCCAAGACGAGGCCCGCCGCCGCGAGGACGATCCCCGGCAGGCGGAACAGCACGAGGTGGCCGTGGTACCACGCCGCGCCGAACCTGGCGAGCAGTGGCAGCACCGGACCCTGGTCGGCGTAGGACGGCCCGAGGTGGCGGCCCGCGCCGATGAAGTACAGTTCGTCGCCGAACAGGTGGTAACGGCTCGCAGCGAAGGACGCGACCAAGCAGGCCACGCCTACGACTGGAAGGATCGACCTCCAGGCGATCGGCGGCAGAACCCGGTCAGACTGGTCGGTCACCGCCGGACCAGCGGTGCGGCCGTCGGAAATGGTTACGGCCGGCATGGGTCGCAACCTACCATACGCGGCGTTTGTCCGGATCGGACGCGCCGGAGCGGTCAGGTCCGCACCGCGGCGATCGGGGATCCTGCTGACCACAACGGGCCCGGATCGCGGATCCGGGCCCGTTACGGGGTGGCAGTAGAGAGTCGGGATTCACGCGCCGGTGGCGCGTGCCCCCAGTTCCGAGTCGAGCCGCAGCAAGCCGGGGCCGTCGTTGTCGATCAGCTTGAGGCGGCCCACGATCTCGCTGACAGTGGCCTCCTCCTCGACCTGCTCGTTGGAGAACCATTGGATCAGCTGCTTCGAGTCGATGTCATCGATCGCGGCGCGGTACAGCTCGCGGATCGCCTCCGACACCCGCTCCTCGTGCTTCAGCGCGACCTCGAACGTGTCGAGGACCGACTCGACATCGACCTTCGGTGCGGGCACGGCGCCGATGCGCGGGTGGTTGTTACGGTCGGAGAGGTGGTCGATCCACTTGTTGGCGTGGACGATCTCCTCGTCGGCCTGAGTGCGGAGCCAGTTGGCGATGCCGGGGAGGTCGCGGATCTCCATCTCTACCGCCAACTGGCGATAGACCAGCGATGCCTCGAACTCGAGCGTGATCTGGTCGTTGAACTTCTCTTCAAGAGACTCCGACATCTTCATGACGAGTAGCGTAAGTCCGTTTCGAGGCGGTTGGCAACGTTGGCAAGGCGAACCTTTACCGACCTTCACCGAGTGAATCTGAAGCTGACCTAAGCCATTTCGGGGTCGCCGGTACGGAGTGCACGGATTGCGCTAGGGCGGTGCGGTCGTGGCGTCGCAGGATGTGGTCGTGGCGTGCAGTGGGTCGCGCGGTTCCGGTCCGCGGGGCCGCGCGGACGAGGCACAATCGGGCCGATGGATCCCGACGGTGTCGAAGCCGAGGTCGCGCGGGTGGCAGCGGCGCTCGAGGCTCGCGTGGCTGCGCTCGCGCGCGCGGCGGCCGCACAGATCCGACGCGAGATTCCTTTCTACGCAACGTCGGACATCGTCTCCGAGGAGCAGACGGTGCAGACCCTCGAGCAGGATCCCGTTCCCGCCCATCAGCTCCCGGGCCCATCCGACCGTCTCGCGCATCCGGACCGTGCAGAACGCCTTCGCCAGCGACGAGTGCCGGTCGGCTGCGATCCCCAGATCCTGGAGCTGCGACAGCCGGGCGCACATGCCCCACGCAGAGGTGACATTGCCCAGCATCCGCACGAGCAGATCCTGCACCAGCTGGAACGAGCCGATCGGTCGGCCGAACTGCTCCCGCTCGCAGGCGTAGCGCAGCGCGTTCTCGTACGCTCCCCGAGCGCATCCGACGGCCATCCAGGCCACCCCGGCGCGGGTCATCCGGAGCACCTCAGCGGTGTCGGCGAATGTGTTCGCTCGCTGGAGGCGATCCGCTTCCGCGACGCGCACGCCGTTCAATGTGATCAGGCCGTTCTGCACGATCCGCAGCGCGAACTTGTGCTCCTGCTTCTCCACGATGAAGCCCGGGGAATCGTTGGCGACCACGAATCCCTTGACCTGCCCGTCCCCGACATCTCGTGCCCACACCATCGTGAGATCACCGATCGGAGCGTTGCCGATCCACTTCTTACGCCCGTCGAGCACCCACTCGTCGCCCTCACGCCGAGCCGTGGTGGTAAGACCGCCCGCCGCGCCCGAGCCGACGTCGGGCTCGGTCAGGCCGAATGAACCGATCGCCTCGAGCCGCGCCATCCGCGGTAGGTACCGCTCGCGCTGTTCGGGCGAGCCGCACAGCGCGATCGAGCCCATCGCGAGTCCGCTGTGTACGCCGTGGAAGGTCGCGATCGAAGGGTCGGTACGCGCCAGCTCCATCGCGATCATGCCGTCGAGCAGGAAGCTCCCACCGGGACGGTCGGCGATCTGGTAGGGCAACCCGGCGATTCCGAGCTGCGCGAAGCCGGGCACGATCTGGAACGGGAACCTCGCCTTCGACCAGTACTCGAGCAGCAAGGGCTGCACCTCGGTTGTCATGTAGTCGTGCACCCGGTGCAGGACCGCGAGCTCGGAATCGGGAAGCAGCGATTCGAAATGATAGAAGTCGTCGGCATCGACGCCGACTGCCGGGCGTCGACGCCCGGTATCGGTGGTCATGGTCAGTCTCCGGGAGTGAGGCGGCCGGCGGGACGCAGGCCGCGGCGGGTTGCGATGCGGGGCGGGCCGAGGAAGTCGTCGATCACCGGCGCCAGAGCCGCAGAGTTGGTGATCAGGTCGACGTGACCGCCCGCGTGGCGGTGCAGTACCGACCGGGGTAACAGCCGATTCATGATGCGCGCGTTGATCATCGGCACGATCGGATCGTCCTCGCCAGCGATCAGGAGGGTGCGCTGCCGGATTGCGGGCAGCGCGAAGATGGACGTCCACACTGCACCGGCCATCAGCTGATGGAGGTAGCCGATCTTGGATCCGGCGTGCAGCTGGCGGATCAGCAGCTCGCCCACCTCTTGCCCGTGCTCGCGCGCCGCGCCGCCGTAGAGGTTCGCGGCGATCGAAGCTGCATAGGCCGGGTCCCGGAACCGCTTGGGGGTCACCATCTTCGCCAGTACCCTCGGGTTACCGGGAACCATGATCGCGCCGGTCCCGGTGGACACCAGGATCAGTCGGCGGCAGCGCAGCGGATTCTGGAATGCGAACTGCTGCGCCAGGGCGCCACCCCACGAAAGCCCGAGGATATCGAGGACGCCTATATCGAGCTGATCGAGGATTCGACCGAGAACCCATGCCAGATAGGGGAATCCGTACGGAAGGGCGGAGACCGGCGACTCCCCCGTCCCCGGAACGTCGAACCGGACCACGGGGCGCTCCGGGTCGAGCGCATCCACCAGCGGATCGAGTACTTCGAGGCTCGCCCCGATCCCGTTGCACAGCACCAACGGAACGCCGATGCCGGGACGGTACCGGACCCGGATGCGCTGGCCGCCGGTGGCGACGAACACGTCCGCCGCATAGGGATCGAGTCCGGCGGAGCCTTCGCCGGCCGCGCCACCGATCGTCGGATCATTGCTCATCGGTACAGCACCACCGCGTCCGCAACGCACGCAGGGCGATCCCCACCGTCGATCTCGTAGGTCAGCCGGAACACCGCCTCCACGCCGGCAGGCTTCTCCCGCGCCGAAACGAGATCGACGACAGCCCTGATCCGGCTCCCGACCCGGACCGGAGCCGGGAACCGCACCTTGTCGAGACCGTAGTTCAGTGCCGCACTGACGTTCTCGACGGTCAGCGCCTCCGCGATGAAGGCCGGCGCCAGAGCCAGAGTGAGGTAGCCGTGGGCGATGGTCCCTCCGAAGGGACCGCGCGCGGCACGCTCGGGGTCGACGTGGATCCACTGGTGGTCGCCGGTGGCATCCGCGAACGTGTCGACCTGACTCTGGTCGATCGTCCGCCAGTCGGTGGTCCCGAGCGTGGCGCCCACCAGGCCGATCAGGTCCGCCGGAGCGGAAACGGTTGTGCCCGTTGTGATACTCATGGTCGATCAGTTCTCCAGGACGTAGGTACCGGGCGCGGGCGCGACCGGTTCGAAGCCGGCGCTGCCCAGGGCGGTGGGTGCGGCGACCAGTTCGCCACTCCGCTCGTTCAGCCAGGCGACATGGTCGGGCCACCAGGACCCGCTCGCCTTCTCGGCAGAGGCCATCCACTCCTCGGGCGTCAGGGCGGCGTCGACCGGCGCCGTGCGGTACGACGCCTTCGGGTTCCCAGGCGGATTCACGAGCGACGCGATATGTCCGCTGGAGGAGAGTACGAATCGATTGTCCTTGCCGCCCAACAACTCCGCGCTGCGATACGTGGCCTGCCACGGGCAGATGTGGTCGGCGATCCCGCCGATCACGTACGAGTCGCACGTGACCGCCGACAGGTCGATCGGCGTACCGAGCATCGAGGCCGCTCCCGGCGTCACGAGCTCGTTGTGCAAGCCCATCATCACCATGTCCTTGTGCAGCGCCGCCGTCATCCGCGTCGTGTCGGCGTTCCAGAACAGGACGTCGAACGGGGCGGGCGAGCGCCCCTGGATGT
>CAJCHX010000490.1 GCA_903970215.1 Acidobacteriaceae bacterium | reverse complement strand
GCAGCGACGGTGCGTGCGGTGGATTCGGCGCGGCTCGTGGTCACGAACCGGCGTAGGTCAGCGAGGTTGCCCATGGCCGGGGTGGTGACGCCGAGCAGCGCCAGGCCGTCGAGGACCATCGGCCACTTCTTCCCGTCGGCGTCCTCGTAGTCCTGGATCGCTTCGAGGGACCGTGACGGGTACACGGCGGGCAGCTCGTCGGCGAGCCACTGAGGCACGTCGCACAGGTCACCGACGAGGCAGGTTCCGAGCTCGGAGAGTCGCAGGTTGCCGATCCAGCCGATCGACGGCATACCGTCGTTGATCGGATCCGTATGGCCGATCTTGAGGACGGGGGCCCGGCATACCCCGGCGTTGAAGGCGTCGATCATCGACTTCAGGTCGGCCTTGGTGATCGTGATCCGCCCGGACGCGGCGTCGAATGTGCCGGTCCGGGCGATCTCGACGCCGGGGACGGTGGCGCGGTAGGCCGGTGCCGCGTCAGGCTGCGGCGCGTCGTTCGGCGCGGGCGACGGCGTCGGCGGCGTCGATGCACCATCGGCCGCCCACACGATGCGCGCGGATCGCGCCGCGGGCGCACAGGTCGCGGGCGTTGCGCTCGGAACAACCCAGGATGCGGGCCGCGGCGCTGACGTCGATGTGTTCATGATCGCCAGCGTCAGACGAATCGGTCTGCGGCGCAACATATCTACCGCTCGCGGCTGCTTTGTCTGCCGTTTCTGCTGCCGCCGCAACGATTTTCGCCACGAGCATCCTTGCCGGCGGGGCGAGCGGTCGGTCCAGGCTCCGCGTGGCGATCGCCAGCACGCGGCCCAGGTAGACCACCTCGTCGGGCTCGAGCAGCAACCCGTCTACGCGTCGCACGCCGTCACCTTGGTCGCCGCGTCGGTCGCCTGGTCGATCGCCTCGGCGAGCTCGGCGCCGAGTGCTCGCGCCTCGTGTCTGGTCAGGTGCAGCTCGACGAGAAGATCCTTGCTCTCGACGCGCAGACGGATCATGTTGCTGTGCCGCCAGTTCCGCGCATTGATGAACGTGCGCGGTTGCGGGCCGCGTGGTGCGACCCTCACGGGGTGGCTGCGTTCGCGTCGATGGTTTCGACGGCGTCGACGAGGGCGAGCGCCTGGGCGCGGTCGAGGCGCCACACGTGACCGTAGAACCGGGCCCGCACCCGGCCGTCGTATGTCGGCCACGCCGTGAGCAGCCGCCGGACGTCGCTCATTCGCCTGCGCCAAGGAGGTAGGTGTCGCGGAGATGCGCGCGCAGCCGCTCGGCGCCGTCCGGTCCGCCGAGGACGTGCAGTGCGTCGAGGATCGCGGGCAGTGCGGCGAGCAGCGTCGTGTCGTTGTCGGGTCCGAGGGCGTCGAGTATCGCGGTCGACTCGGCGACCGCGTCGCTCTCGTATCCGGCGAGGACGAGACGCGTCACGGCGCGGTCGACGCGCTGCTGACGGACCATGCGGGCGTTGTCGTCGGTCTGGTGTGTGTCCATGGTGGGGATCTCCATTCTGGTGGCTGTGTGTCGACCTGGGCGGCGCCAGGCGACGACGGGGCGTCGGCGGCGGTGTCGGGGCTGGTGCGCGATCATGCGGCGGGTGCCGGCGTGACGGTGTGTGCATCGCGGCGATCTTGGATCACGCGGCGTCGGTAGGCGGTGAGCTTCGCGCGCTTCGACGCCTTGCTCCGGTGAGTCGGCCAGATCGGCGAACGGGTGGTCATCTTCACGCGGCTGTCCTGTCGGTGGTGGCGTCGGTGGCTGGTCGTCCTGCGATGCGCGGCCGGCGTCCGGCCACCACGCCGCGGGGCGGTCGTTTGGGGAAGGTGTCGAGCCAGGCGGCGCAGTCGTCGAGTGCCGGGCATCCGGCACAGATGCTCTGCGCGGCGGTGTGGCGCGCGGCGACCGCGGCCGGTGGCTCGTTCGGCCCGGCGGGATCGAACAGTCGCGGGTCGACGCCGGGCCGGGCGCACGCGGCGCCGTCGAGCTTGGGCACGCGGTCGAGGATTCGCTCGAGCAGAGTCAGCCACGCCGGGTCTGCGCTACCGCCGGTCATGACGCCTCGGTCGGAACGAGCGCCAGGCGATGCGCTGAAGGTTCCGGGGAATCTTCGCCGCATAGATCCCGCGCCATAGATTCCATAGATTCCCTCTCACGTGCGTGGGAATCTATGGAATCTATGGCGGGATCTATGGGCGCCTCGATGGTCCACTGCCACGTCGCGCCCTTCCCGAATCCGACGCGCGTGGTGCGGACCCCGGCCTTGGCGCGAGCCTTCTTGACAGTGTTGTCGTCGAAGCCTGCGGCGCGCATCGCCTTGAGCACGTCCGCGGCGGGCGCTTGGCCGCCGAGGTCGGCCAGGACGTCGCGGAGGACGGTGCGGAGTTCGTCGCGGCCGGCCGACTGCTCGCGGGCATCGTCGCCACCGAGCAGTTCCCGCGCGTCGGTCGTGACCTCACCGAGCCACTCGACGGTGCCGACGTCGGTGGGCCCGTCGTCGGTGTCGATCTGCTGGGACACGATGCGTGCACCCTCGGAACGGGTGCGGGTCGCGAGGTTGCCCTTGGTGTTGGTGACCACCAGGTGCTCGGCGTCCTCGTCGAGGGCCACGGACAGGACGGAGCGGGCGACCTGGGACCACGCGATCGAGCCGAGGATCAGCTTGCCTGTGTCGGCCCCGTCGCGCTTGCCGAAGTGCACGAGGCCCAGGACCACGATGTCGAGGCGTGCGGCCATCTGCGCCAGGGGCTCGAGGAACTGACGCACCTGCCGGTCGTCCTTCCCGGACAGCGCGGAGTGCATCGCCGACGTCGCGGCGTCGAGGACCACGAACGTCACTCGCTCGTCGGCGACCAGTTCCTCGAGACGGTCGTTGTCGAGCGGCAGCACCACGGTGCCGGTGTCGGTGGTCTCGGTCTCGACGTCGACGAACAGGACACGGCTCATGTCTGCGCCCGCTGCTCGCAATCGTGGCGCGACGGTGTGCTCGCGTGAGTCCTCCGTGTGTATGTAGACGACGTTCTCACCGAGGCGCGTGCGCCACGCGGCCCACCAGCACGCGAGGGTCGACTTGCCGAGCCCTTCACGTCCGGCGAGCAAAGTCAGCGCGCCGCGTGGGATCCATTCGGGTACAAGCCAGTTCACGCGCCGTGTCTTGACCTGTGTGCCGCGGGTGACCTTCAAGCGACGCCCGTGCGTGGGCCGGTCGGCGTTGAGCGGGTCGGGCGCGGCGGCGACGACCTCCGGATCGAGGCCGTTCGCCTCGGCCGCCACGCGGGTTGCCTCCGCCATCTCCCGTGCGAACTCTGCCTCATGGGCGGCGTCGAGGCGGGCCCGTTCCGCACGCGCTTCACGGGTTCGCTTCGCCCGCAAGCGATCCTGGGCTTCCGTCACGCAGCTCCCCTACGTCGGCAAGAGGGTCCTACGCCGTACCGGATGGACCTGGGGGCGGTGAGAACGGCGCCGCAGGTGGCGCAGCGGATCCCGAGGACAGCACTTCCGTCGCGGAGGGCCGCGGCGAGCAGCCGATCCGCGGCGTCGATGTACCCCGCGTCGGGGTCCGGGTCGGTCACGGGCGCGGCTGCACGGTCGCGAAGGCTTCGAGCACGAGCTGTGCGGCGTCGACGCACCACCCATGGCTCTCGGCGATGTCGAGGACCGCGGCCGTGTACTCCAACAGGGTGATCCCCAGGCGGTCGACGACGTCCTCCTCGTCGTCGATCTCCTCTACGAGGCCGAGTTCTTCCGGGTTGGCTTTGCGGAGTTGTGAATTCGTGACGCCCAAGCAGCGGATGAATGTGGTGGTGCGGTCGCGGGCCTCCTCGGCAAGGATCTCCGCCCGAGTCCTGGACGGGAGCGCGAACGTCCACGTGGTGCGATCGAACGCGTACGTGGGCCGGGTAGTGATGCTGGTGATGGCGGACGCCTCGTAGTACCCGAACGAGCGGGTCGCCGAGTCCGCGAGCTTGCGGGCCTCGTGGTCGGCCGCGGCACCCTTGCCGCGCTCGTGGGTGAACTCGACCGTCAACTCATGGCCGTCGCTATCGAGGACGGTGTCGGTGCGCTTCACACGGGTATCGCGTGCGGCGCCGGGGTCCGTATCGTGGGTGTTCACGGG
This sequence comes from Acidobacteriaceae bacterium, assembly GCA_903970215.1. GTDB lineage: Bacteria > Actinomycetota > Actinomycetes > Mycobacteriales > Mycobacteriaceae > Tsukamurella. The sequence goes on along the minus strand of CAJCHX010000490.1, from coordinate 4,744 downwards.
TCAGTTCTCCTTGAAGTTGATCTGGCTGGTGGGTTCGGCGGCGCGCGTGTTCTTGGCGGGATGCGGCGCGTCGTCGAGCGGCGGTTCGGCGGTGAGGTCCGGGGTTCGGTCGGGGTACATCTCGCAACCACCGAGGTCCGCATGACGGTCGAAGTCCTCGTAGCGGCCGGCGGGACGGTACAACCGGCCGCGGTCGACCAGCATCGGGTCCAGGTCGCCGCAATCGGTACCGACGATCGCAGCCACGATGAGGCAGCCGAGCGCGAACAGGCAGTCGAAAGCGACGTAGAGGGTCATGCTGCGCCACCTCGGGTCGTGGCAGCCTCCTGGGCGGCGAGCCAGCGGTCGACCTCGGTGAGGCGGTAGTAGACACGGCCGTTAATGGCGAAGCATGCCGGGCCCTCTCCAATATGGCGCAGATACCGCATCGTGTTCTGGTTCAGGAACGGGTAGTGCTCGCAGAGCTGCTTGGTGCTCACCACACCGACGAACTCGGTCGGTGTGGCCGTGCATGAAGGTGTATTCACTGGGGTCGCCCTCTCGTGTTTCAGAAACGCCACCCTGTGGCGGTGGCGATACAGGAATGTCTACACGTTGACCGTGTTGCCGTCAAGCGACTACGTTGCGTTCATGACACAACGGCTACCCACAACGTTCGGAGAAGCAGTCAAGCAGCGGCGTACCGAATTGGCCCTCTCACAGCGCGCACTCGCCGCGAAGATCGCCGGCCTGGGCATCCCGATGGACGCCACGGCAGTGACCCGGATCGAGAACGGTCTACGGGAGCCACGATTCAGCGAGGGCATCGTGTTGTGCGAGTTCCTCGGAATTGATGGGACCGCCTATGCTGCGCCGGGTGCCGTGCTATCGGGGTACGAAACCGCCACGGCCGTCGCCTATCAGCGCGCCGCTGAAGCGGTCGTCGAACTCGTCGGAACCGCCTGTCAGGCGATCGACCATCTGTACGTCCTGGGCGAACGCGGGAAGGGGCTCTTCGAGAATGACTTCGTGGCGCCGGTGGTTCCAGTGGAGTACGAGAGTCGCGCAGCGGTAGGAGAGGCGTTGTGTGACAGCATAATCCGCGATCCCGGCCATTTGATCGGCGACAACGGTCACATCGAGTCGCTGCTGGGGTTCGACGACGAGACCGTGCGCGGGGCCCGGCGGATCCTCGACACGATGATCGACTCGGTGTGGGGTGCAATTTCCGATGACTCAGAGACGTAACCGGCGAGCCGGCGTCGAGGACCGTTGGACGCGCACCATCCGTGACGCCGACGGCAACGAGCAGCGGGTGCCGTCGGCCCGCAACGGCAAGGGCCTGCGCTGGATGGGCCGCTATGTCGACGACCAGAACCGCGAGCACACAAAGTCGTTCGCCCGGAAGGTCGAGGCGAAGACGTGGGTCAATGAGCACACCGCGGCTCTGACGACCGGGACGTACGTCGACCCGTCACGCTCCGCGATCACGGTCGCGAGCTTCTACGGCCAGTGGGCGCCGCGCCAGGTGTGGGTGCACCACACGCGTCGGTCGAACGACGCAGTCGTAGACGGCTTCCCGTCGAAGGGTGTCGCGCTCGGTGAACTGCGTGCCAGCCACGTCGAGACGTGGGTGAAGGTGATGTCCGACGACGGGCTTGAGCCGACCACAATCCGGCAGCGGGTGAGTACCCTGCGGGCGGTCCTCAAGGCCGCGATCCGGGACGGCTACCTGGTGCGCGACCCGTCGCAGAATGTGCGGCTCCCCCGCCTCAGGCGCAACGAAGCGGCGATGGAGATCCCAGAACCAGCGGAGGTCGGCCGACTACTCGAACACGCAGACGCGGACTTCTCGGCGTACGTCGCCCTGTGCGCGTTCGCCGGCCTCCGACGGGCTGAGGCGTGCGCGGTCCAGGTGGGTGACATCGACTTCCTCGGGCGCGTGCTGCGTGTCGAACGACAGGCGGTCCTCATCGCCAGGAACAACATCGACGTGCGCGCACCCAAGTACGGCAGCGAGCGGGTGGTGCCCGTCCCGGACGGTCTGCTGGCTCTCCTCGGCGAGCACATCAGGATGCACCGGCCCGGCGACGATCCGGCGCGTCCGATGTTCCCCGGCGTGGGCGCAGGAATGCTGTCCACGAACCAGGTGTGGCGCCTCTTCGATCGGGCCCGGCGGCTCGCCGGCGTCGACACACACCTGCACGCACTCCGACACTTCTACGCCTCAGGGCTGATCCGAGCGGGATGCGACGTGGTGACCGTGCAGCGGGCGATGGGACACAGCGCCCCCAGTATTACCTTGAACACGTACAGCCACCTATGGCCGGACGCCGAGGACCGCACCCGCGGGGCGGCCTCAGAGATGTTCGCTCAGGCTACTGCGGACCAACTGCGGACTGGCGACGGTATACGTAGCCTCTGACCTGCACTATCGGGTTCCGTGCAGCGGTTCACCACTATCCGGTGCAGCCAGCTGGCCACGCGGCAGTCACCGCGAAACTCCCCGCACAGCTGGTAGGCCCGCACGAACGCCTCCTGGAGGCAGTCCTCCGCGTCGTCCAGCGATCTGGCGGTACGCACCGCGGTGGCCCACAGATGTTGCTTGTGCCGCGCGTACAGAGCCCCGAACGCCGCATGGTCGCCACGCGCCGTCGCCTCGATGAGTTGGTTATCCGTGTGGTCGTCGAATTCCGCCATCGTCTGCTCCCCTGCGACGGCCATCCCCCGTTGCTGCATGGAGTGAGGTTAGCCACATACCCAAGGGTAAGTAAAGGCCGACATTGCACATCGTTGGGATTTGCCGCGCCAGCACAGCGTCAGCCCCGCGCACTGCCGCGTCTCACGTCGTCCATACCCCGGACGACCCCCGGCGGTGGCTGCCGACCAAGTGATCGTCGACGATGCCCACCGCCTCCATGAGGGCGTACATCGTGGTGGGCCCGACGAATGCGAAACCGCGTCGGCGAAGCTCTTTGGACAGCGCGACCGATTCCGGACTCGTAGACGCCACCTCTTCGGGAGACCGCGGCGCAGGTGTCGCGACCGGCCGGTACGACCAGATCAGAGCGGGGAGACCACCGTCGTCGCGCAGCGCGATGGTCGCGCGCGCGTTGCCGATGGTCGCCTCGATCTTCCTGCGGTTTCGGATGATGCCGGCGTCGCCCATCAGCCGCTCGACGTCGGCCTCCCCGAATCGCGCCACCCTGTCGGGTACGAACTCGGCGAACGCAACGCGGAACGCCGGACGTTTGCGCAGCACTGTGGCCCACGACAGCCCGGATTGGAACGCCTCCAGGCTGAGCCGCTCGTACAGGCCGATCTCGTCGCGGATAGGCATCCCCCACTCGGTGTCGTAATAGTCGCGCAGTAGCGGATCGGTGGCCGCCCATGTCGGCCGGACCAGCCCGTCTTCTCCCGCCACCAGCCCGCTCCCCAGCGAGTCCTTCTCTGCCATCGGATCCCCCATCCGTCGTCGTCGCCGTCAACCTAGCCCGACCCACCGACAGGTCGGTCCGACTCGGCGAGACAAGCGCTTTCCAAGCGCGGATTCAGCGACCCGAGGGACGGTGCAGGGGTGACGGAAGATGTGGACAGCGGTGACCCGGCACGGCCGGCGAACCAGCTGCCGCGCCTGCCCGCATTGCGCGTGCTGTGGGCTCGCTGGTGCGTCCTCGGTGCGGCGTCCCGGGCTCTCGGGACCGCCCCGCTGCCGTTCGTCCTCGTCGTCGACGGCCCGGTCGCGCGGTACCGCGCGTCGTCCACCGCGGGCGCGACGCTGGCCCGCTTCGGGAGCGATCGTGCGGTGCTGTCCTGTGGCGACTACGGCTGGCGCGTAGCCGGTGGCGAGACGGCCATGGAGTTGCTGGCCCACGGACCCGTGTGGGCGGACCACCCGTCGATGGTGGACCACCATGTCCGCGGGAATCATTTCGGTTGGGCCGCCTACTGGGACGTGGACGGCTGGCGTGCGCCGCCGGTGCCCGTCGGTATCCCACTCGCTCCTGCGGCGACCACGGCCGCCGTGGCCCGCACTGTGTCTGCGGCACAGGGTGGCGGAGCAGACCAGCGGGACAACATCTTCCATGTCACCCGCATGGTCGAATACGAATGGCTCGACCGGGCGTCGTGGGACACGGCCTTCGGCGCGGCCGCGCGGCCCGGTGGCGTGGAGCCGCCGACCGGTCCCCCGGCGGACGTCGCGGCCGGCTGGCGACTCCTCGAGGACCAGGGCCTCACGTGTGCGACCGGTGCGGGACCTATCGAGCGCGATGTCGATGGGAGAACCGCTGCCGAGGCCGTCGACATCGCGGCCGGGTACGCGCGGAAACGCCACATCGCGATTCCAGACGACGTACGGGTCGACTCGGCTTTTCGCCGCGAATCCGGGTGGGAGATCAGGTTCTCCGACTACCGCGACGCCGACGGCCCGCGGTACCCGGTGATCCTGGTGGCGGACAACGGGTGGGTGGGTCGGACGCGGCCGCGCCCACCGTCACTCGTATGAGACGAACTGTGGCTCGGGACTGAGTGCCATCGTCTGCGCGGGTGTGAACGTGGGGCTGTCCTGGGTGTAGAAGTTCTTCCATCCCAGCCAGATCTGCGGCGAGAGGCCGGCCTTGATCTTGTCCCAGGTGCTCATCTTGACCGGCGGGGTGCCATGGCCGTCGGTATGCACGACGAGCGCCAGCTCGTCGTGGTCGGTGTCGATGGCGGATCGGTCCAGGAGCATCTCGGTGGTGAATTCGTGTAGTACCAGCACCTT
>CAJCHX010000489.1 GCA_903970215.1 Acidobacteriaceae bacterium | reverse complement strand
CGGCAGTCTGCGGGACAACCTCGACCGGCTCGAGCGTCTGATCGGGCGCTCGGACTCCTGATCCAGGCCGGTAGGTGGCCCGGCGCGGCGGTCCGCTCGGTACCCTGCAGAACATGGCCATCGACGCGACCCTGCTCAAGATCCTGGCGTGCCCGCAGGACAAGGGCCCGCTGCTGTACGTGGAGGGCGAGCTGTTCTACAACCCCCGGCTGCGCCGTGCCTACCCCATCGAGGACGGACTTCCGGTGCTGCTGATCAGCGAGGCCCGCGACGTCGACGAGGACGAGCATCAGCGGATCCTGGCGCGCGCGGCTGGCTGAGCACCCGCTGCGCGCAGCGCGCGCGGTGTTGGGTTCGACATTGGTGGTGGGGCCGGTGCGGGCCCGCATCGTCGAGGTCGAGGCGTACGGTTCGCCCCCCGACGGTCCGTGGCCCGACCCGGCCGCGCACTCCTTTCCGGGTGTCACGCCGCGCAACGAGGTGATGTTCGGGCCGCCGGGACACCTCTACGTGTACCTGTCGTACGGAATACACGTGTGCGCCAACGTGACGGCCGGGCCTGACGGCGTGGGTTCCGGAGTCCTGTTGCGTGCCGCCCGGATCGAGCAGGGCGAGGAGATCGTCCGTACTCGCAGGCCCGCCGGCCAGACGTCGCGGTTGCTCGCGTCCGGTCCTGGCAGGCTGGCGGAAGCGATGGGTATCACGTTGGCGGACAAGGGGATCGACCTGCTTGCACCCGATTCGTCGGTCCGGCTGGAGGGTGCGGCCCGCAGGGGCGCGGTCGCAACGGGTCCCCGTATCGGTATCAGTCGCGCCGTCGAGCGGCCGTGGCGGTTGTGGCTCGCGGGGGAGCCGGAGGTCTCGGGACCGGCCGCGGCGAACGTCTGGCCCCGGTGACCGAGCGTGCTACGGCGAGCGCGGCGTCGCCGCGTCACCCGGGCACCGTCCGATCGAGACCGCCCGTCACAATGAGGGGGTGAGTGCTGACATCCTCGACGAGCTGGCCTGGCGCGACCTGATCGCACAGTCCACCGACCTCGACGCGCTCCGGGCGCATCTCGCCGGGGGGATGACGACGCTCTACATCGGATTCGATCCCACGGCGCCGTCCCTGCACGCTGGGCACCTGGTGCAGCTGCTCACACTGAGGCGGTTCCAGCAGTTCGGGCACCGCCCGATCGTCCTCGGTGGTGGAGCGACGGGTCAGATCGGCGACCCCCGTGATGAGGGCGAGCGGGTGATGAACTCGGTCGATACGGTCGCCGAATGGGCGCACAGGATCGAGGCCCAGCTGCGTAGGTTCGTGGAATTCGGGGACGCGAAGAACGCGGCGCTGGTGGTCGACAACGTGGACTGGCACGGCCGGATGAATGTGCCCACCTTCCTGCGGGACGTGGGTAAGCACTTCTCGCTGAACGTGATGCTGGCGCGCGACACCGTGCGACGTCGGCTCGACGGTGACGGCATCAGCTACACCGAGTTCAGCTACATGCTGCTGCAGGCCTACGACTTCGTGGAGCTCGCCCGGCGGTACGACTGCTCGCTGGAGGTGGGCGGTTCGGACCAGTGGGGGAACATCATCTCCGGCGTCGATCTCAATCGCCGGATGGACGGGCGGACCACCCACGCGCTGACGACCCCGCTGGTCACGGCGTCCGACGGGAAGAAGTTCGGAAAGTCGACGGGCGGCGGCTCCCTCTGGCTCGATCCCGAGATGACGAGCCCCTATGCCTGGTACCAGTACTTCGTGAACACGGCAGACGCAGACGTGATCCGCTACCTGCGGTGGTTCACCTTCCTCACCCGGGACGAGATCGACGAGCTGGAGCGCGAGACCACCGACTCGCCGTTCAAGCGCCTGGCGCAGCGCCGACTTGCAGCCGAGATGACGACGCTGGTGCACGGCGCGGAGAACACCCGTGCCGTGGAACTCGCATCTCAGGCTCTGTTCGGCCGGGCCGACCTGACCGACCTCGACGAGCGCACCCTGGCTGCGGCGGTCGGCGAGACGACGGTGGCCGACGTGGCACCCGGCGACCCGCGGACCATCGTCGATCTTCTGGTCGCCACGGGCCTCGCAGACAGCAAGGGGGCGGCGAAGCGCGCAGTACGTGAGGGGGGCGCCTACGCCAACAACACCAAGATCGACTCCGAGGAGTGGGTCCCCGACGACACCGACCTCCTGCACGGACGGTGGGTGGTGCTGCGCCGGGGAAAGCGCAACTTCGCCGGCGCGCGCTTCACAGGTTGAGCGGCCTTCGACGGTATGGGGTGGATCACAAACGTGTGATTCGCTCCGCCTGTTGGGAGTGAAAACCTCCTGACCTGCGGTTATGAACTGCGTGTTACGCCCTGACCTGCGAATTTGCGCTCGTGTTCGTCTCCGCGTAACTTATTCCAAGTCAGCGATACACCGGCCCGGCCGAGAGGCGAAAGCCCAGGTCAGACGGTGTAAACGCAGACAGAGATCGAATGCCCGGCCAGATGGCCGGGTCGACGTCTCTTGAGCCGCAGGACTGCCCGGGTTGACACCCGGAACCACAGTACTGTAGCTTGGAACGGTTGCCTGCTCTGGTTTCCGCCCTTGTGTTGGGGTGTGGGGTTGGTGGGGGCGTGTTCTTTGAGAACTCAACAGTGTGTCGATGAATTGTCAGTGCCAAAGTTGTTTTTTGGCATGCGCAGACAATCTTTTTGG
>CAJCHX010000488.1 GCA_903970215.1 Acidobacteriaceae bacterium | reverse complement strand
AGCCCCGACTTCGGCGACGACGGACCACCACCATTCTGATCCGCTGTGCGCCTAGGCCGCGGCAGACGGGGTCAGCCCTGCACGTCCCCGCACAGCACCGGTGCGAATTCCACCGTCGGGTTCCCGGCCATCAGGATCTGCGACATCGGACCGAAGTGCAGATTCACGTACCAGCCGTGGGCGGGCGGCGGGCCAGACACGGTCACGGTGTCGGTGAAGGAACCGGCCCCGGTCGCGTCAGCGTGCAGGTCGGGCAGGCCGTACGCGACAGCGCCCTGTTTCACGCACGATCCGTCGTGGATGTGCACGGCGTGGCTGCTGTTCGGAGGCAGGCCGGTCGCCTTCACATCCACGGTCAGCTTGTGTGTAGCCGCGTCGTAAGACCATGTCGCGGTACCTGCGGGGGTCTTCCCGTCCTTGGGCGGAGCGGTCAGCTTCAACGTCACCGGACCGTGCGCGGGGCTGCCCGCGGGGATGTCGGCGCACGCGATGGGCGTGGCACCGGGACCGGTCCCCATCCCGGCAGTCGGAGCGAGGTGGATGTTCAGGTATGACGACGTGGGGATCCCGTCCGGGGTCTTGGTGGTCGACACCACCGTCTGGTGCACGTCGCCCGTCGCGTCGGCGGTGATGTCGGGGAACGGTACCGACGGCGGCTGGGTTTGATCGGCGCACGTTCCAGGGTGGATGTGCATCGCGTGCGCGCCGTTCGGGGTGAAGCCGGACATGGTCAGCGCGGCCGTCACCGTCTGGTCCGCGGCGTTCCAGGTGAGGGTGGCGGTTCCGGTGGGCATCGGATCGAGGGTCACGGTGTGGGAGCCGCCGACCGCTACGGCTGAGGTGCTGGCGGCGCCGGCTGCGCTCGACGAGGGACCGGCCGACTGAGTGGTCGATGACGAACACGAGGCGATGGTGAGCGCGGCGGCGGCCGCGGCGCATGCGATGGCGAATCGGTTCATTGTGATCCTGTCCAATCGGTGAAGCGGGCCCCCCGGGCGGACGTTACGACCAGTCGTGTGTGTGGTCAACGACGGTGTCCGACTTGGGCTTCAATGTGTGGTGTGCAGGCGGGCACGGACCTGCGACACCGTGGTTGATAAGACACCGTGGTTGATGAGACACCGCGGTTGATAAGACACCGTGGCTGATAAGCGGGAGTCAGTTCGCGAAGTACGTGGCGATGCGGTCCGGCCCGACGCCCGCCGCGAGGAGACCGAGCAGTGCGATTCTGGCTTGGCCGGCGCGCAGCCGCCGGGACACGATGGCGCCCGCCTCCACCAGGTCGCGCCCGCCTCCGCCGCCGCCATACGCGGGCTCCACATCGCCGGTGGCCACTCGCGAGCACACCACCACGGTGATGCCGCGGCCGATGGCCTCGCGGACCGCATCGGCGAGCGCGACGGTCGCGTTGCCACTGCCCGTCGCCTGCAGCACGATTCCATCGGCGCCCGCCGCGACGGCGGCCCGAAGCAGCGCCCCGTCGGCGCCGGGGTGGGACACGACCACGTCGACTCTTAAGCCGGCGATCGGCAGCGCGGCGACCGGCGTTCGGCGGGGCGCCGGACCAGGCATCGGCAAGCCGCCCTCGAAGGGCTGCGGCCGCTTGGTCGACGCTTTGGTGACCCCGCGCACCGTCTGCACCGTCCCCGCGAACGAGAGTAGGACTCCGAGCTCGCGCATCGCCGGGTCGGCGGCCACGGCGATCGCCTGCGCCAGGTTCGCCGGCCCGTCGGCCTCAGGATGCTCAGGGATGCGCTGCGCCCCGGTGAATACGACGGGCCTGGGGTCGGCATGCCCCAGATCCACCAGCAGCGCCGTCTCCTCCATCGTGTCTGTGCCGTGTGTCACAACTACCCCGGTCACCTCCGGGTCGGAGAGCGCCTCGGCGACACCTGCTCGGATGGCGTCGAGCTGAGCGAGTGTCAGTGCCGACGAGTCGACGGTCATGAGGTCGTCGGTGGTCACTTCGACTCCCTCGGGCGCGAGCCCGGCAACCAGTTCGGCGGCGCGCACCCGCGCCACGGCGGCGCCGGTCTGATCGGTGCGGCTGGCGATCGTGCCGCCGGTGGACAGGACGATGACGTGCGCGGCCATGCGTGCAGCTTCCCGGGGCCTCGACGGCGAAGTCAACTCGCCCGCCACCCGTCGCGCCTGCGGTGGCGGCTGGAATTCCTCCTGCATAGTGGTCTAGGTTGACCGGCGCGCGGCTGCGCGCGGCAGGAGGCCGGGCGTGCAGTCGCCGCTCAGCAGGAGCACAGCGCGCGGCCGCGCGTGTTAGAGCCCCGGAACGCCGGGGAGGGATCGAGAGGGAAGAATCCACGTGAAGTTCGGCAAGACCCTGGTGGCGACGGTGGCTGTGCTCGCGGCCGTCGGCCTGACCGGCTGCTCGACCGGCGACGACCTGATCCCCCCGCCCCCGCTCAGCGCGACGGCGGCAGCCGCGGGCGCGGACTCGCACTCTGCGAACGTCGCGCCCACCGCGGCTCAGCTGGAGGCGATGTTGAACCGCGCCGTCGACCCATCGGTGCCGTCGAAGGACAAGATCGACCTCGTGCAGGGTGCCACCGCGGCCGACGCGCCGATGTTCGACGAGTTGGTCAAGATGCGCAAGGACAATCCGTCGTTCACCTGGAACATCGGCACGCCGCATCTGCAGACCCCGGGGCAGGCGCAGGCGACCGTTTCCGCCGTCGTCAACGGGCAGAACCAGAGTGCCGACGTGACCTTCGTGTTCGACGACGGCGCCTGGAAGCTCCAGCGCACCTATGCGTGCGGCATGTTGCAGCAGCTCGGACGTACCACGCCGTCCTGCGGCGGCTGACCCGCGCTCGCCCGGACACGTTCCCGTCGCTCCGCTCGCCCGGACATTCCCCCGTCGCTCCGCTCGCCCGCTCGCCCCGCGCAACAGGGCTGCGGCCGCCGTCATGGATCATGGGCATATGGATTGGACGATGAAGCAGTGACGGATGTGGGGGACCGCGGGAACGGCCCGGTCGTGGACGACGCCGGACGGAGCCCGAACCCGCATCGGCACGTGCGGGTTGTTCTGGCGTCGGTCGCGGTGGTCGTGATCGCGCTGGATCTGTTCACGAAGTGCCTCGTCGTGGCCACGATCGACCCGGCCCGCCCGATCCGCGTGATCGGCAACGTGGTGATGCTGCGACTGATCCGCAACTCCGGCGCCGCATTCTCGATGGCCACGTCGATGACCTGGGTGTTGTCCCTGATCGCGATCGCCGTCGTGGTGTGGGTCATCCGGATGGGCTCGCGGCTGCAGTCGGTGTGGTGGGCTGTAGGCCTGGGACTGGTTCTGGGCGGCGCCGCAGGCAACCTGATCGACCGGATCTTCCGGTCGCCGGGTGTGCTGCGCGGGCACGTCGTCGACTTCGTGTCGGTGGGGTGGTGGCCCGTGTTCAACGTCGCCGACTCGGCGATCACCTGCGCTGCGGTCTTATTGGTGGCGCTCACCGTGTTCGGCCGCGACCCGTATCAGGGCTTCGGGAAGGGCGGCGCGCGGCAGCACGCCCGTGGGCAGGAAGGCGTCGGCGATGCGTGAGGTACGGGCGATGCCCGTCCCCGACGGGCTGGACGGGTTGAGGGTGGACGCGGGCGTCGCCCGGCTGCTGGGGCTGTCGCGGACGGTGGTGTCCGAACTCGCGGCCGAGGGCTCGGTCCTGCTCGACGGCGCCGTCGTGGGCAAGTCGGACAAGCTGGTCGCCGGCGCGATGCTGGACGTGACCCTGCCGGAGCCGGCCCGGCCGCTCGGAATCGTGGCCGAGCCTGTCGAGGGTATGACGGTGCTCTATTCGGACGACGACATCGTCGTGGTCGACAAGCCGGTCGGGGTCGCCGCTCACGCTTCCGTCGGATGGACGGGGCCTACGGTGATCGGTGGCCTCGCGGCGGCCGGATTCCGGATCTCCACATCGGGCGCCCCCGAGCGACAGGGCATCGTGCACAGGTTGGACGTCGGAACCTCCGGCGTCATGGTCGTGGCCGTGTCCGAGCGGGCCTACACCGTGCTCAAGCGGGCGTTCAAGCAGCGCACGGTGGACAAGCGCTACCACGCTCTGGTCCAAGGCCATCCGGACCCGTCGAGCGGGACCATCGACGCACCCATCGGCCGGCACCGATCGAGTGATTGGAAGTTCGCCGTCACCAAGGACGGCAAGCCCTCGATCACGCACTACGACACGATCGAGGCGTTCGCTGCCGCCTCGCTGCTCGACGTCCATCTCGAGACGGGCCGCACCCACCAGATCCGCGTGCATTTCTCGGCGCTGCACCACCCGTGTTGCGGCGATACGACGTACGGCTGCGATCCGGTGCTGGCCAAGCGCCTCGGGCTCGAGCGGCAATGGCTGCACGCGCGGAGCCTGGGCTTCACGCATCCCACCAAGGGCGAGTACGTCGAATTCACCTCGCCGTACCCGGACGATCTGCAGCACGCGCTGGACGTTCTGCGGGAGCACTGACATGGCGCCGCCGGCCCGTGTGCCCCGCTGGGTCTCGGTCGCGGTGTTGGTCGCGTTGGTGATGTGCCTGCTGTATGCGGTCGGCGCGGCACGGCCGCTACCAGCACCGCGGCTCGACGGTGACCGGCTCGGCCCCGACCCGGGCGAGTCCGTGGTCGCATACGTCGCCGCGGCCGACGCCTCGCTGCACGTCGCGCCTGCGGCGGATCAGCGCTGGGCCCTGGTGTCGCCCGTCGGCGAGTGGACTACCGACGAGGTGTGGCGGCGGTTGGCAGTCGAGGTGGGCGACCGGGTACGGATCGGCCGGCTTCTGATGCGCATTCCGATCGACCGAGTGCAGACACCTACCGTCACGGTCCCGCCCGGGCAGAGCGCCGAGGGTGTGGCGGCGGCGAACGACCTGGCGGCGGACGACGTCGGCGATCTCGTCGCGCCAGGCTCGCGCGGCGCGGCCATCGGCAGCGTGAGCGCGGCCCGGTTCCGGGCGCGGGTCCCCTCGGTCGTAGGCGCGGTGGTGCGGGGGACGGGCGACGAGCTGCGCGCGATCGCCGGCGAGGCCGGGGTGCGCGCCGTCCAGGTCCTGCCGGACGGTGGCGGGACGTTCGCGGTCGCCGCCCTCCTGCCCGAGTACACCGTGCGGGCCGAGCCGGGACCGGACGACGGGCTCGTCCCCCAAGTCTGACCTGACTCCGCCGCGGGAGGCGTTCCATCACCCCATCACCGCCGCCCAACCGGCCACCGATAAACGTCGCGTCGGACTTCCTCTTCCCGACGCTCGACGGCGCGCTCGCCGACCTGCGCGGGACCGCGCTCGCCGACCTGCGTGGGACGTAGCCCGATCCCCGGCGGATGCCGCCGTTTCGCCCGCTGACCAGGCGATTTGCCTTCCCGGATAGCGCCAGGTAACTTATTCCAGGTCAGCGAGACAAGGCGCCGCCCGGGAGCCCACCGGAACTTCAGTTCCGAAGCCGCCCCGGATGTCGGAAACCTGGTTCGGATCTACGGATCCGACTAGCTGGCCGCCCAGAGGCAACCAGAGCCGGAACTAGCGTGCAAGCGCCAGGGCCGGTGGTTACCCGCTGGGATGTGTCTGTCGGATTGGATGTGCGATGCAGATCACTTCGCGGTGACTTGCTAAGCATGGTTCGGTGTGGCAGACTGGAACGGTTGCCTGCTCTGGTTTCCGCCCTTGTGTTGGGGTGTGGGGTTGGTGGGGGCGTGTTCTTTGAGAACTCAACAGTGTGTCGATGAATTGTCAGTGCCAAAGTTGTTTTTTGGCATGCGCAGACAATCTTTTTGG
>CAJCHX010000487.1 GCA_903970215.1 Acidobacteriaceae bacterium | reverse complement strand
CGGTTCCCGAGGCCCCCGCATCGTCGGCGCCCCTAGGCGAGCAGACCCGCCCCTATCCCGGGAGCATCGACCTCGACCGCGTGCTGTTACCCGGCGCGCGCGAGTTCTCGTTCCACCAGCTGGCCGCACTGGGCGGGATCGAACCCGAGCAGCTGCACACCTGGTGGACCGCGGCGGGCTTTCCCGATCCGGGCGATCCCGACGCCGCCGTGTTCACGGAGACGGACGTGGTCCTCGCCCGGGATATCGCCCAGCTGTTCTACTCCGGATTCGTCGAAGAGAGTGCGATCGTGCCCGGCGCGCAGGCTCTGGGACAGGCTCTCTCCCGGCTCGCCGAGTGGCAGGCGACGTTGATCCGTAGCTACCTCGAGGCCGCCGACGCGGCGGGGCAGGCCGAGGTGGCGTCCGGGCTGTCACAGATGATCGACCGGGTCAGCCACATCCAGACCCAGGTGTGGCGGCGGCACCTGGCCGCAGCCGCGCAACGCCTCGTGACGCCCAGCGAGAACGGACTCACGGCGACCATGGCCGTCGGCTTCGCGGACATGGTCGGTTACACGCGGCTCAGTCGCGGCCTGGCCATCCCCGAGCTCAACGCGCTGGTGGCGACCTTCGAGGCGACGATGCACTCGGTGATCCTGGCGGGCAACGGCCGGATCATCAAGGGCGTGGGTGACGAGGTGATGTTCGTCGCGGACGATCCCGCCGACGCCGCACGGATCGCGTTGCAGCTGCAGCAACCGCCGGAGTCGGCGGCCGAGCTCGACGACTTGGACCTGTCGTTGCCCGAACTGCGGGTGGGCATGGCCTACGGCGAGGTGCTCACGCGGTTCGGCGACGTCTTCGGGAATGTGGTGAATCTGGCCGCCCGGCTGACCAGCGCCGCACGCCCCGGCACGGTCCTGATCGACGGTGTGCTGGCCGAAGCCGTTCAGGACGAGCCGGACCTACGGACCAAAACGTTGCGCCCGTACCGGGCGCGGGGCTTCAGGTCGGTCCACCCACATTTGTTGCGCTGGGCCAAGGACCGCGAACCGTAACAGGCCCGGCTGCGGATTCAGGCGGCTGCCAGGGTGACTGCGTCCACCCGGCTGCCGAGCAGCTCGCGGTGCACGCCGCCGACGAATTCGATCAGTGAACCGCCCAGCGCGTCACAGACACTGCCGAGGACCTCGGACGACGGTTCTTTGCGGCCGCGCTCGATCTCCGACAGGTACTGCGTGGAGACCCCCGCCTCGCGGGCGACCTCGGTGAGCGTGCGCCCCTGGCGGGTGCGCTCCTGCCGCAGGACCCGGCCGTAGACCTCGCGCAGCAGGGGGCGCTCGGACGGATCCGCCGCCTTCTTCTGCCCCGGGGTCTGCTCCCGGATCGTGCTCACCGCGCTGGCCATGTCCCTGACTCTATCGGACGCCCTTGCTGGGTGTCGGTACGTTCACGATCGGCGAACTCGGGCGGCGAGCCGGGTGATCGCTTGACCTCGAGCACGCTCGAGGTACTAGCGTCGCTTGATATGGCATGCGAAGCACCCGCGTCGGCCGCCCGCTGGTTCTGGGTCGGCTCGATCGCGCTCATCGGCTTCACCGCCTTCGAGGCACTCGCAGTGGGCACCGTGCTGCCGCGCGCAGCCGCCGCGTTCGGGGCGACGGCCGAGTATTCGGTGGCGTTCGGTGTGCAGTTCGCGGCGATGATCGCGGCGGTGGCCGCCGCGGGACCGTGGATCGACCACAGCGGAGTGCGCGCACCGCTGATCGCAGGTGGGTTGTTGTTCGCCGCCGGGCTGACGGTGGTCGCGTGCGCCCCGGCGATGGCGGTGCTCGCCGCCGGACGGGCCGTGCAGGGAGTAGGCAGCGGTCTGCTGTCCGTGGTGCTGTATGCGATGGCGGGCCGGTTGGTGGCCGCCGCTACCCGTCCCCGCCTGTTCGCCGCGTTCTCGGCTGCGTGGGTGGTGCCGTCCCTGGTCGGCCCCGCGCTCGCGGGCCTGGCGGCCGACACGGTGGGCTGGCGATGGGTGTTCGGCGCGTTGGCGCCGCCATCCCTGGTGGCGCTGGCGGCGACCTTGCGCGCGACCGCCGGATTGGACGAGGCGGCGTACCGCACCGCGTCGGGGGCGGGGCGCGCGCTGGTGGTTCCGGCGACGGTGGCGGCTGTCGCGACCGCGGTACTGCAGTTCGTCGCACCCCGGTCCGGCACCGGATATCTCGTGGCCGGGGTGGTCTGCCTGGTGGTGACTATCGTCGCCGCCCGTCGCCTGCTGCCGCCGGGCACGCTACGGGCGGCACGCGGACTGCCCTGCGTGGTGTTGGTGAACTGGTTGGTAGCGGGTGGGTTCTTCGCGGCCGAGGTGTACCTGCCGTTGTATCTGGTGGACCGTCGGGCGATGACGCCGTTCGAAGCGGGGTCGGTGATGACCGGTACCGCGGTGGCCTGGGCTGTCGCGGCCCAGGCACAGGGCCGGGTCTCGCCGTCGGGTTCGGGCCGCCGACGGCTGCCGCTGGTGGGCTCCGTCGTGGTCGCCGCATCGATCGCGGGGGTGGGCACCGCCTTCGCCGTGGGCGCGCCGTGGCCGGTGGTCTTCGGCTGTTGGGCGACCGCCGGTCTCGGCATGGGACTGACGTATCCGTCCACGTCGATCCTGGTGCTGGCCCTGAGCGACAACACCGAGCAGGGCGCGTCGTCGGCGGCCCTCAAGCTGTCCGAGGCGGTGGGTACGGCAGTCGCGATCGCCGCGTCGGGTGCGGTGTTCGCCCGGGCCTCCAGCGCGGGATCCGGTGCCGCGGGGAACGCCGGCTACGCTGCGACGATGGTGGTCCCGCTGGTCTTCGCGGTGGGCGCCGCCGTCGTGGCGGTGCGGCTCATGCCTCGGCCGAGCGACGGGGAGAGCAGCTCTCCGCGGCGCAGGCGCGGAGTAGCTCGAGCGTCCTGATCACCACGGGAGCGCACGCCTGCGAGTCCTTGACCAGGGCACAGATGGTGCGCTGCGGGGTCGGGTTGACCAGCGGCACGGCGACGGTCCCGGACGGAAGCTCGACGGCGCCGAGACGGGGTAGCACCGTGAGCCCGATGCCGCGGGCGACGAACCTCAGTGCCGCCGGGTGATCGGTGGTCTCCACGACGAACTTCGGGGTGAAACCGGCTGCGGCACATGCGTCGATCGTCGCCTGCCGGCACGCGCCGAGGTGCACGTCGTTGTCCACCCATCGGTAGGCGGCGAGTTCGGCGACGTCGATGGACGTCCGGCCGGCGAGTTCGTGCCCTTCGGGGAGCACCACCACGTAGGGCTCGGTGAGTAGAGAGTGCTCGGTGTACCCGGCCACCGTCGGCACCCGGTCCCCCAGCCGGACCACGAGGGCGATGTCGGGGCGACCGCGCTCGATGTCGATGGTCTCCTCCTCGATGCGGAGCAGCACCCGGGTGTCCGGGAACTCGGTGGTCAGAGTGGCCACCACGTCCGGCATCCAGGCCGTGCCGGCGGACGCGAACCCGCTCATACTGAGCCGCTGCGACGTGCCGTCCCGCAGGTCGTCGACGGTCGCGCCGAGGGCGTCGATCTGTTCGAGCACGCGCGTCGCCTCGGCGGCCAGCACCCGGCCGGCCGGTGTGGGCTCGATCCCGCGGCCCACGCGCTCGACCAGCTTGAGGCCCGTCTCCCGCTGCAGGGCCGCGAGATGTTGGGATACCGCGGACGGTGTGTAGCCGAGCACGGCGGCCGCCCGGTTCACCGACCCGGAGGCGACCACGGAGCGGAAGATCATCAGGCGGTGGGTATCGATCACGATCGGGCTCCGGTCTGGAAAGCGAGAAGCATCAGCAATACTGAATAATACGATACAAATACTCGCTTGTGCTTATTTGTTTCGAGGTCCACTGTGGACACCATGAGATCACGGACACCGGTACCGCTTCCGATGCTCGCCCTGGTCGCTGTCATGGCGATGTGGTCGTCGGCATTCGTCGTGATCCGCGCGATCGGTCCACACGTGTCCGCCGCGCCGATGGCCGAGGGTCGCCTCGTCGTGGGGAGCGTCGCACTCGGCGCGGTGTGGCTGTGGCGGGTCCGCACCACACGGGCGCCCGATCGAGAACCCAGCTCAGTCCTGGCGTCGCTGCCCCGAGGTCTGACGCTATGGCTGATCATCGGGTACGGGGTGCTGTGGTTCGCGTTGTACACGGTGGCGGTGAACGCCGCGGAACGGCATCTCGACGCCGGCACGACCGCACTGCTGGTGAACATCGCGCCGATCGTGGTCGCGGTGCTCGCGGGGCTGTTCCTCCGCGAGGGGTTCCCGCCGCTGCTGGTGGTAGGCATCGCGATCAGCTTCGGCGGCGCCGCCTTGATCGCGTTCGCTGGGCCCGGCCGCCGGGACGACATCGGCGTGCTGCTGGCGGTTGCCGCGGCATTGCTGTACGGCGTGAGCGTGGTGGCGCAGAAACTGGTGCTGCGAAGCACCGACCCGCTCACGGCCACAGCGCTGGGCGCCGTGGTCGGCGCGGTCACGCTGCTGCCCTGGGCACCGCAGCTGCTGCGCGAGCTGTCGTCCGCACCCGTGGGCGACTCCGTCGGCGTCGTCTACCTGGGCCTCGCGCCCACGGCCGCCGCATTCCTGCTGTGGGCCTACGCGTTGGCCCACGCGCCGGCGGGCGTGACGGCGTCGTCGAGCTATGCCGTTCCCGGGCTCTCGATCCTCGGGTCGTGGCTGTTTCTGGCCGAGACGCCGAGCGCGGCAGGATTCGTGGGCGGCGCACTGTGCCTGGCGGGAGTCGCGGTGGCGCGGCTGCCGTTCCCGGTTCGATCGCGCGGCGCCCGTACGGAATCCGACGCCGCGTCTGCTCCGGAGAGCACCGCGGTCTGACGGTTCGTCCGGGTCCGCGATGCGGCACTATCCGACCGCGCGTCGCGCCGCCGGGTCGGTCTTGGCAGCCGGACGCCTGCCCGTACCGGCCTTCCGGCTCTGCACCGACGCACGCAACGCGGCGAGCAGATCGGCGACCTCGTCGTCCTCATCGCGCGCTTCGTCGGACGCCTCCTCGAACGCCGTACCACCGGCCGCCTTGGCCTCGATCAGCTGCCGCAACTGCTCCTGGTAGTCGTCCGCGTAGGCGTCGGGATCGAAGTCTGTCGACATCGATTCGATCAGTGAGGCGGCCATCGCCAGCTCTTGGGGCCGGATCTTGACGTCCTCGGTGAGCGCGGGAAACTCGGGAACGCGGATCTCGTCGGGCCACAGCAGGGTCTGCAACACCATCACATTGCCCACCACCCGCAGCGCACACAGGCGGGTGCGACTGCGGAGCGTGAACGTGCAGATGGCGAGGCGGTCGGTCTCCTGCAGAGCCTGCCGTAGCAGGATGTACGCCTTGGGCGACTTCGACGAAGGCTCGAGGTAGTACGGCCGGTCGAACTGGATGGGGTCGATGTCCTCACTGGGCACGAACTCGGTCACGGCGATCTCGCGGTGCCGCTCGACCGGCATCGACTTGATGTCCTCCTTGGTCAAGACCACCGGCTCGCCGGACTCCGACTCATAGGCGTTGGCGATCTGTGCGAACTCGACCTCGTCGTCCGTGCCCTCGCGGACCCGCTTGTACCGGATCCGCGTACCGTCCTTCGAATCCACCTGATGCGACTTGGCATCGTGGCTCTCGATGGCCGAATACACCTTGACCGGCACATTGACCAGCCCGAAGGACAGCTCTCCCGTCCATATCGCGCGCATGTGGCCATTGTGACCGCTCACGATCGATAATGCGAGAGTGCCCACGCCAGCGAACCCGTCCCGGGAGAACCGCGACGTCGAGGGTACGACGGTGCCGCTGACCAATCTCGACAAGGTGCTCTACCCCGCGACAGGCACCACCAAGGGCGAGGTGATCGACTACTACCAGCACATCGCGCAGTGGGTGCTGCCGCATCTGCGTAGCCGCGCACTCACCCGCAAACGCTGGCCGAACGGTGTCGATCGCCCGTCGTTCTTCGAGAAACGGCTGCCCACGCACGCTCCCGCATGGATCACGCGGGCCGCACAATTCCACTCCGACGGCGAATCGATCTATCCCGTGATCGACACCGTCGCCGGCATGGTGTGGCTCGGCCAACAGGCGGCGCTCGAACTGCATGTGCCGCAGTGGCGATTCGTCCCGGCGCCCGACGCCCCCTTCGGCCTGGCCCCCGGCGACGCGGACCGGGTGGTCCTCGACCTGGACCCGGGACCGGACGTCACGCTCGACGACTGCGGCGCACTGGCGCTCCGCATCCGGGACCTGCTCATCGGCATGGGCCTGACCGGATACCCGGTCACCAGTGGCTCCAAGGGGATTCACGTATACGCGCCGCTCCGCCCGGCGCTGTCGCCCACCGGGGCCCGGACGGTGGCGCGCGCCATCGCGACGCAACTCGAGACGGAGACGCCGGACGCCGTGACGGCGAGCATGGCCAAGAGCGTGCGGGGCGGACGGATCCTGGTCGACTGGTCGCAGAATCACGGCGCCAAGACCACAATCTCACCGTATTCGCTTCGCGGGCGCGATCATCCGACGGTCGCGGCGCCCCGCACCTGGGACGAACTGGCGACCGGAGGCTTGCGTCAGCTCCGGTTCGACGAGGTGCTCGCGCGCGCCGAGGCCCACGGCGACCTGCTGGCGGGGCTG
>CAJCHX010000486.1 GCA_903970215.1 Acidobacteriaceae bacterium | reverse complement strand
GACCCGTCGGTGGTCGCGTTGGTCAGGCACGACGCGGGATGATGCGATACGACCACGCAGTAGCGACGCTCGACATCGGCGGCGGTGAGTTCGCCACGTAGCCAGTCGAACTGGGCATCATCGAGCGATCCCTGCCAATAGCCGTGGTGATCCACCGTGTCGAGCGCCAGGATCGTCACGTTCGCCAAGTCATGCCGGTAGTAGGCGAGTCCGGTCTCCTTGTTCCACGCGGTGAAGCCGTGTCCCGGTTCCATTTCCCGTCGCTCCGCTCGCCCCGGTTCGACGTCGCGTCGCTCCGCTCCCCCCTGGAAATGCAAGGCTATGTACTCCGCGCGGGTCACGAACCGGCGTTCGGGATCGGCGGTGACGGTCGCGAACCGCAGCCGTCGCATGGCCTCGATCGGGAAGCCGCCCGGCGCGCCGGCGGCCCTGACGAACGCGAACCGTGCGGCGTCGTCCCAATCCTCGGGAAAGCCAACCGGTTTCGCCGAACCGGCGCTGAACCCGGCGACGGAGTCGGGCAGCGCCGCGGTGCCTTGCACCAGGCGGTCGTGGTTGCCGTGCGAGGTCAGCCACGGCACCGTGAGTCCCGGCGACACGAAAGGCCGGCGACACGCCGCGAGCAGCCCAGGCACGGTCGGGAGTCCGAATAGTGTGGTCGGCCGGCAACCGCCGGTCTCGGGCTGCCAATACGCAGGATCGCCGCTGCCGGCCACGCCCTCGAACCGGGTGACGTCGCCCGAGTCGGGCCGCAGCTCGCCACCGTCGAGCGCCGCGAGAAACCAGCGCACCTCGTTGAGCTGGGCGTTGTCCACGTTATCGCCGGTGCTGATCGCGACCTCGATCGGCACACCCGTCGCGGGACCACCGTGCAGCGCGTTCACCGCATCGACCATCGCCGCCGCGACCTGGGTGGTGAGGATCTCCTGTGCGCGGTACGAGCCCACATGCCCGACCAGCGCGTGCGCCGGATGGTCCGGGTCGCCGAACCGGTCGATCAACTCGAGCCGCGCGGGCGACTGCGCATCGCACACGTGGAAGTCCGACAGGTGGACCGCAGAGAGCAGGCACTCTCCCGTCGCTTCGCTCGCGCTGCCCCACTCTCCCGTCGCTTCGCTCGCCCCGTCCGAAACGACGGGCCCTGGGACGAGTTCGCGACGCGTGCTGACCATCGCCCAAGACTGCCCCGGGCAGGTGGCGGCGGGACAGGCGCGCGGTGAACGCACTGGGAACCGGCGGTGGCGGCGGTGTGGAACCCCGACGTCGCGCGCAGGGCGCAGCCCGCGCGGGGTGGCCCTCGAACCCGCGTGACGAACAGCTGCCGAACGCTCTGGAACGGTTGCCGAAGGCTCTGGAACACTGTGCGGCATGGGAAAGAGGAAGTCGCCGCCCCCGCTGCCCGAGCCGCTGCCCGGGCTGGTGGACGCACACACCCACCTCGATTCGTGTGGCGCTCGAACCCCCGACGCTGTCCGCGAGGTGGTCGACCGTGCTGCGGCCGTAGGCGTGGACACGGTGGTGACGGTGGCGTGCGATCTCGCCGAAGCGCGGTTCGCCACCGAGGCGACCCGCTGGGACGATCGGGTGTTCGCCGCAGTGGCGCTGCACCCGACGTCGGCGCACGAACTCCAGACCGACGGTGTCGCCGAGGAGTTGGCCGCGCTCGCCGCAGACCCGAGGTGCGTGGCGATCGGGGAGACCGGCCTCGACTGGTACTGGCTCGGGAAGCGGGACGACGTGGCGACGCCGGAGCAGCAGCACGAGTCCTTCGGCTGGCATATCGACCTCGCGAAGCAGTTGGGTAAGCCGTTGATGATCCACAATCGCGACGCCGACGAGGACGTGCTGGCCGATCTGGAGCGGTTCGGGGCGCCGGAGGCGGTGATCTTCCACTGCTTCTCGGGGAACGCCGATATGGCCCGCCGGTGCGTCGACCGGGGGTTCGTTCTGAGCTTCTCCGGGACGGTGACGTTCGGCAACGCGGTGGAGCTCCAGGAGGCGGCCAAGTTGGTGCCGGACGACCAGCTGCTGGTGGAGACCGACGCCCCGTTTCTGACACCGCATCCATACCGCGGCGCACCCAACGAGTCGTACTGTGTCCCGTACACCGCCAGGTACCTCGCGGACCTGCGCGGCGTGACCGCCGAGCATCTCGCTTCGGCAACGACGGCGACTGCTCGCAGAGTGTTCGGAATACCTGCCTGACCTGCGATTATCTGGGATAACTGGCTATCTACCCAACTTCCCGTTACCGTATTGTGACCGAACGGCGATCAACCGGTTGCCGTCCAGCCGATTCCGGGAAGTACTGACGTGGCAGAACTCGACGCACTAGAAGCAGCAAAGGACGCGCAGGTGACTGCGCGACCCAACAGGTTCGCTTCGCCCAAGGTGGGTGTCGAGCGGACCGCCGAATTCGACTTGGACAGCGTCGCGGGACGCGTCGAAGCCGCCGCGGGCGGGCCCGAATCGGACCCCGACCACGAAGTGGCCCAGCCGAGCGCGGCTGCCGATCGCGGCGGCGAAGCGGTGGTCGACCACCGCGTCGAGGACCTCGAGGCCGAGGTCCACGCACTCGAGGACGAGGTGCACCACCTCCAGGACGAGGTGCACGAGCTCGAGCGCGATCGGGACGCTCACGTCGCCCAGTCGGCCCCTGTGAAGGCCAAGCCGCGCCGGTTCGCCGCTCTGCACACCCGCTCGGTGCGCGTGCTTCTCGCAGTGCTGCTCGTGCTGCTGATGATCGGCGGTGGCATCGCCGTAGCGCTGTACCAGACCGTCACGATCGTCATCGACGGAAAGACGCGAACGATCGACACGATGAGCACGTCGGTGCGGTCGATCCTCGCCGCGGCTGGAGTGCACACGTCGGCGGCCGACCTGGTCAGCCCCGGACTGTCGGCCCACATTCGCGGCGGCGACATCACGGTCCAGCACGCCCGCCCGGTGACGTTGAACGTGAACGGTTCGGTCCGGCACCTCACCACCACATCGCTGACCGTGCAGGGCGCGCTTGCGCAGGCCGGCCTGAGCGATCCTCGTGACTTCACCTCGCTGCCCGGTAGTGCTCCGATCCCGCTACAGGGTGTCGCACTGTCGGTGACCACCCCGGTGCGCGTCCGGCTGATGGACGGCGGCATTGCGACCACGGTGGACGGGGCGGGTCGCACCGTCAGCGAGTACCTGGCCAAGCTCGGCGTGCCGTTGGAGCAGCGGGACCAGGTGTTCCCGTCGGCCGACACCCGGATCACGCCGAACATGTCGATCACCGTCACCCGGATCCGCACCGTGGTGGTCACCGTGACCGAGAAGTACCTCACGCCGCCCAAGAAGATCAACGACCCCACGCTGCAGACCGGTAAGACCCGGATCGCCAAGCCCGGGCGACCCGGCTCCCAGCAGGTCCGGTACGAGGTGGACACCCGCAACGGCGTGGTCACGTCGCGCCGGCGGCTCGGCTCCACGGTCACCGATCCCGGCGTGCCCGGTGTCGTGGCCATCGGGACCGCGCCTGGCGCGCCGTACGTTCCCGCCGGCTCGGTATGGGACCAGCTCGCGCAGTGCGAGTCGACCGGCAACTGGGCGATCGACTCCGGCAACGGTTTCTACGGCGGTATCCAGTTCGACGTGGGCACCTGGCTCCGCTGGGGCGGCGGACAGTACGCCCCCCGGGCCGACCTCGCCACGCGCGAGGAGCAGATCGAGATCGCTCGCAGAACCCTTGCGGCGCAGGGTTGGGGAGCGTGGCCCTCCTGCTCCGCACGGCTCGGCCTATCCGGCAATTCGGAGTAGAGCTGAACGCGACCCCGATATCGGCGCGACTGCTCGGCCCCGCGGAGATCCGCGGTTTGGCCGGGCAGTTGTCTGTGAGGCCCACGAAGTCGTTGGGGCAGAACTTCGTTCACGATCCCAACACCGTTCGTAAGATCGTCGCCGCGGCAGGCGTTCGAGCTGACGATGTGGCGCTCGAGGTGGGTCCCGGTCTGGGCTCGCTGACCCTAGCCTTGCTCGACGTAGCCGCCCGGGTGACCGCGATCGAGATCGATCCCGTTCTGGCTCAGCAGCTTCCGTTGACCGTTGCCGATCGCGCCCCGGGTCTGGCCGACCGACTCACCGTGATCGAGCGCGACGCGCTCGCGGTGACCGGTGACGAGGCGTCGGCTCCGGGTGCGCCCACGGTGTTGGTCGCCAACCTGCCGTACAACGTGGCGGTGCCGGTGCTGCTGCACCTGCTCGCCGAGGTACCCACGCTCCGAACGGTTCTCGTGATGGTGCAGCTCGAGGTTGCGGATCGCTTGGCGGCGGGTCCGGGTTCGCGAGTGTACGGCGTGCCGTCGGTGAAGGCGGCTTACTACGGCTCGGTCCGCAAGGCGGGAACGGTGGGCCGCAACGTCTTCTGGCCGGAACCCAACGTCGAGTCGGGGTTGGTGCGGATCGATCTGCACGCTCCGGCCGAGCGGCCCGCGGTCGACCGCGCAGCGTTGTGGGCCGTCATCGATGCGGCATTCGCCCAGCGGCGCAAGACGTTACGCGCCGCGCTGGCCGGGTGGGCGGGCTCACCCGTGGCCGCCGAGACCATCCTTCGCGCGGCTGGGATCGACCCGAGTGAGCGGGGCGAGAAACTCGGTGTCGACGCGTTCGCCGCGATCGCGACCGAGAAGGTCCGCCAGCACTGAAGGTATCCGTCAGCACTGAAGGTAGCGGCGGCCGATTGCGTGGCACTGTGACCGCAGCTCGACGGGTTCGAGGACGCGGAACGGCCGGTCGAATCGACTGAGCCACTGCGCGATCTGGCCGAGCGAGCCGGACCAGACCGTCACCACCGTGGTCTCGTCCCCACCGGATTCGATCGCGCCCCAGTAGTCGTCGATGTAGCCCGCGGTCTCGGCGAGCGGCGCGCCGATCTCGATCCGTGCGACCGCTCGGCGCAACGTCGACTCGACGGAGCGTTGCACGTGTGCCGCGGCGCCGCCGGCGGGCAGAGGTCGTGGCTCGAAGTGCGGCCCGGTGGGGACCCGCGGGTTCATCCGGTCGATCCGATATGTCCGCCAGTCGGACCGGGCGATGTCGAAACCCAGGAGATACCAAC
>CAJCHX010000485.1 GCA_903970215.1 Acidobacteriaceae bacterium | reverse complement strand
GAATCGGGTGATGCAATCGCACGATGTCACGCTCCCTTGCGGACGTTCGTGAGCGACCGGTTGTGGCTCGCAGTCAGCGACTGCCGGTGGGAACGACCTTGGCCCGACGCTGCCGCAGCGTCGTTCGAGCACATCATGATGAGCCTTGCGAATCGGTGTCCAACCATCACACCGCCCGCAACGGCTGCTTGCGACACCCGTTCGGCCCTTGCACAGCAGACCACGCCGGCCAAACGCGACCCACTATCGCCATAGCGGCGTCGCATCCTGCTGCGCCTTCGGCCCTGCCCGCGGTTTCCTCCCTCGAGGTTTGTCCAACACCTGCCCTCAGGACCTTCCGGTTCGGTGCGTAGCCTCGGCGCGCGGGCAGATGTCGAACAAACCTAAACGACCGTCGACGCTCGTCACCCGCGAAGGCAGCTTGTTAGAAGCCGCCTTGAATACGGAAGAAAGTGATTCTCCCGTCGGCGCGACCGACTGCAAATTCGGCAGTGCCCGGCTTGACAGCCAGGGCGTCATGAACGTCAGTATCCAGGTGAACGACGTGTTGGGCGTCCGCAACCCGCCAGATGTCGAGGAACCCACCTCCGACCGACCGAACATCGGCTCCATCGCGAATGACATAGCGGCCGTCGCCGCTGAAGCTAATCCACCGCCCTGACGCTCCACCGGCGTCACGATCATCGCGCAACCTCAGCAGTGGTCGACATCCGTCAACGTCGTAGAGCGTCGCACCCTTGAGTGTGTTGATGACGAAGCGCTTGGTGTCAGGGGATAGCGCCACTCCATGAAGATCGAAACCCTGAACGCCAGCCGGCGCATCGTCGAAGGTCAGCCGACACAGCGGCTTCTTCGAGAACACATCTACAACTTCGATGTCATGTCCCGAGATCCGGTCGATCCATTGACCCGCCGAGTTCGCTCCACCTGGACGGGTGACTCTGAGCACGCCGGCGATCATGACGACCCGGCCGCCGGCCTGCTGGAAATCCGCGGCAATTACTTGGCGGGATGCGCCGTCCGCTGGAAAGGGATCGAAATGCTGCTGCTCCGTACCATCTGCGGTCCGTACCACGAGCGGAGGAGCTCGATCAACGCCAACGACGCCGGTGGCTTCGATGGCGATGAATCCTTGGTCGGTCGCCAGTTGGGAGACGAAGCGCGCGTGCAGCCACCGATTCCGGGCGACGGCGCGCACCGCTCAGAGAGCGCAATTCGTTCGCTCGTGACGCATACCATGTACGTCTTGGCTCGCCGCCAGCTCCGATGTCAAGCCCTTCGACAAGTAGGGCGCTGCTGTCGGACAGCCAAGCGACGGCGAGGTCGCTGCCCCTCGTGGAAACTTGAAAGAATCTAGCCTGCCGGTGGTCCTCAGCTACGACGATCGCGTATGGTGAGACCTTATACCCGAGCCGATGTTCGCGTGCGAGCGCTTGTGGCCGGCCCCGCCCGGCAAGACCGGCAGTGGACTTCTCCGAAGCGGACTGCTGTAACCGTCTGCACCTGGCCGACAAGAGCCTCACGAGGCCGCCGGGCAGGCTGGGCGAGGCGTCATCGACGTCGCGACCCGCGTCGATTGACTGCTGCGCGCAGCATACCCGTCCCTGGCTAGCGTCGGCAGGAGAGCCGAGGTCGACCCGAACCTGCGATCCATGGGGGTGAGGTTGGCCGCCTCGCTTTCGGAAAGGCAGCGCCTCGAGATGATCGCTACTTCTCTCGGGCCCGAACGCTACACGCGCGCTTCGTACGCCTTCAGCAACGACGGCCTCGTAGGCGAGGGGTGTCGTGCCATCGCGTCGGAGAGCCTTGTACTCGTCTCGAAATTCAGCAAACGTCTGTTCGATGAGCATCACCTGCTCGGAC
>CAJCHX010000484.1 GCA_903970215.1 Acidobacteriaceae bacterium | reverse complement strand
CAGGACGTGACCGCGCTGACGCCGAACCGGCTCGCGGCCCGTGGCGTGAGCCGCTCGTTCCAGTCCCTTGAACTCCTGGAGGACGTCAGTGTCTGGGACAACATCGCCACGGCGTCGGACCTGCGGCACGGGCGCCGCTGGGGAATGGACCTGCTGCGCCCTCGGCCCGCTGTCATCTCCGACGCCGGTTCCGCCGCTATCGAGGCATTCGGGCTGACCGAGGACCTCGATCGCCTGCCGTCGGAGCTGTCCGCCGGTACCCGACGCGCGGTCGCCATCGCGCGGGCGATCGCACTCTCGCCGTCGATCTTGTTGCTGGATGAGCCGGCGGCTGGTCTGGATGAGAACGAGACCGCCGAGCTTGGGACCCTCGTGCTTCGCGTGGCCAGAGCATGGGGGATCGGCGTGCTGCTCGTGGAGCACGACGTCGACATGGTGATGCGGGTCTGCGACCGGATCGTCGTGCTCGACCGGGGTAAGCGAATCGCACAAGGTACTCCGCCCGAGATCGCCCGGGACGAGCTCGTCGTGGCGGCCTACCTGGGTATTTCTGAGGACAAGCAGCCCGATCGTCCTCGCGGCGACGGCGCGCTGGAAAAGGCCCTGACATGACGAGCGGCGACGTCGTCCTCGAAGCCCGCGATCTGAGTCTCGGCTACGGCGGAGGGCCCGTCGTGCGCGAGCTGTCTCTGACGTTGCGGGCCGGAGAGGTCACCGTGCTGCTCGGCCCTAACGGGGCGGGAAAGACAAGTACGTTGCTCGGGTTGTCAGGTGAGCTCCAGCCGACGTCGGGCACCATCACGTGGCGCGGATCGTCGCGGCCGCGCCAGTTGTGGGGACGGGCCCGCGACGGGCTCGCATACATCCCCGACGAGCATGCGGTGGTCCGCTCGTTGTCGGTGCAGGACAATCTGCGAGTCGCGATGCGCGACGTGCGCCCGGCACTCGAGCTCTTCCCGGAGCTAGAGGCGCACCGGCGGCGCACAGCCGGCCTGCTGTCAGGGGGGCAGCAGAAGATGCTCAGCCTGGCCATGGCACTGGCCAAGACGCCGCAGGCACTGCTGGCCGATGAGCTCTCCCTCGGGCTCGCCCCGATGATCGTCAAGCGGCTGCTCGACGAGGTCCGCGCCGCTGCCGACCGGGGCGTGGCCGTGCTGCTCGTGGAGCAGCACGCCAGGCAGGCGTTGAAGGTCGCGGACCGCGCGGTGATGCTCTCTCGCGGCCGGGTCATCGTCTCAGACACTGCGGCCGCCGTCATGGCCGATCTCAAGGGCCTGAGTTCGGCCTATCTCGGGGGCGGAACATCGGAGCCCGAGACGGACCCGCACCCCACATCGCAGGTCGCTGTGGCCGCACATCGAGTTCAGGAGGACAACACGTGAGCGACACGTTCCAGCTCGCATATCTCGGTGTCGAGGTTGCCGACGCGGCCGAATTCGGCCGGTATCTCACCGAGACCGTGGGCCTGGCGCCAGTGCGGAGTCCGCACTCCGGCGAGTCCCGCTGGCGTTACGACGACAAGGTCTACCGGGTGTCGATGGTCGAAGGACCCGCGAACGACGCAAGCTACGTCGGCTACGAATACCAGGACCTTGCGAGCCTCGAAAGAGCCATCACACGATTGCGCAGCCTGGGCTTCGAGGTCTCCGCGGCCGATGAGGCAGCAGCCGAGCGACGCCAGGTGACCCAGCTGCACCGGGTCACCGCGCCGTGGGGCGTCAGCGTCGAACTGGTCACCGGCCTGGCAACCTCGCAGGACTCCCTCGATCTGCCGCTGCACCCCGGCGGCTTCCGCACCGGAGACCACGGCATGGGTCACGTGGTCTTCATGGTGCCGTTCGCCGAGCTCGACGATGGCGCGAAGTTCCTGGTCGACGGTCTCGGCATGGCGCTGACCGACTATCTGCAGCGAGAAGGTGCGCCTGCTCGGGCGGACTTCTTTCATGCGAACGGACGGCATCACTCGACAGCACTCATCGGGCTGCCCGTGGCCCCGCCGCAACGTCTCAATCACTTCATGGTGGAGTCGGCGAGCATGGACAACGTGGGTCGCGCCTTCGACCGCGCCGTCGCGTTCGGGCTGCCCATTCCCCGAGGGCTCGGTCGGCACGACAACGATGGCATGTTCAGTTTCTACGCCGAGACGCCGGCCGGTTTCCTGATCGAGGTGGGGACCGGCGGAGTCGTGGTGGACGACCAGTGGGAGGCGAGACGGTACGAGCGGGCCAGCATGTGGGGCCACCAGCCCTTCATGCCCGCCGAGCCGCTGCCGACCCGATGACACACGATGTCGACGACGACGGCCGCATCCACGACGTCGTGCAGGTCGGCTACGGACCGGTCGGGCAGGCGCTCGCGCTTGTGCTGGGGACCCTGGGTAGGGACGTTGTCGTGTTCGAACGCCACACGGAGCTGTTCGGCTTGTCGAGGGCGGGGCACATCGACCACGAGGTGATGCGCATCCTGCAGGTCGGCGGAGTTGCCCATGGCCTCGAGCGTGACCTCGTGCCGACCACGGGTTTCTCCCTCATGAACGCTGACCTCGTCACGCTCGTCGACATCTCGGCCAGCCCGACGAGCGTCTCCGGCTGGTCCCCGGACTACCAGATCTACCAGCCGACGCTGGAGTCGGCCTTGGACCGGGCGGTCGGAGCGCTGCCCGGCGTCGCTGTCCATCAGGGACACGAGGCGATCGACCTCGTTCAGCATCCGGATCATGTAGCCGTCACCGTCCGGAGGACATCCGGTCCCGATACGGGCGACACCCGTACCGTCCGGGCACGGTTCGTGGTGGGGGTCGACGGTGCGAACAGCGCCGTGAGACGTCTGATTGGCAAGTCCTACGACACCGACTTCGGCTTCACCGGGCCGTGGCTCGTGTGCGACTTCAAGCACCATGATCCAGACGTCGACCTCGGCTGGCAGGGAGGCGGCCAGATCCTCGACATCCGTCGACCCACGACGACTGGCCGGTGGCTCGGGCGGCGTCACTCGCGCGTGGAGTTCATGCTCATGCCGGGAGAGTCCGAAGCCGACTTCACGTCCGCGGAGTCGGTCTGGCCCCTGGCCGCCAAGCTCAATCTGGTGCCCGAAAGGTGTGACCTCGAGCGCCACGCTGTCTACACGTTCCGTTCGCTGCTGGTCGATGACTGGCGTGACGGTCGGGTGCTGCTCGCCGGCGACGCGGCGCACCTGATGCCGCCGTTCCTCGGACAAGGGATGTGCTCGGGCTTCCGGGACGTGCAGAACCTGGCGTGGAAACTGGATCTCGTACTAAGAGGCGCCGCGACGGAGCAGCTCTTGGACTCCTACACCCTCGAGCGTCGTGAGCACGTGTCGACCATCATCGAATCGGCCGTTCGGCTCGGCGGGATGATAGCGACGACCGATGCCGAACAAGCAGCGCGCCGCGACGCGATGCTCAGCCAGCAGGGAGCTCCACCGCCCTTGCCGCCCCTTCCCGGACTGTCGGCCGGCATCTTCCACCGCACTGCAGACGCCAGCCGCGCGGTGGGGGAGTTGGGTCTTCAGGCTCGGGTCGCGCTGGGTGACCGGACGGGCCTGCTCGATGACGTCGTCGGACCTGGTTGGCACGTGTTGACCCGTCGCCCGATCGGACGCCATGAGCTGTCACCGGGCAACAACCGTGTGCTCGATCTGCTTGGCGCGACGCTGCTGCACATCAGCCCGGCCCCCGTGACGGATTCGGCGCTCGACCTGGACTTCCGCTACAGCCAGTGGTTCGACCGCATCGGTGCGACCGCGGTCGTCGTCCGGCCCGATCACTACGTGTTCGCGACGGCGGGAGACGCCGCCGACCTCTCCACCGTCCTGGACGACCTTGCCGGTCAGGTGCACCTCGCACAGTCACCCTTGCTGACAGACGCCTGACCACTTCACTATGCCCGACCCGATCACCACCACGTCACTCACGGAGATCCCATGATCCAGCCAGTCGTCGAAGCCCCTGCCAACCAGTCACATGCCAGCATCTGGACAGATCTGATCCGCACGTCCTACCAGCATTCGTGGGTAGAGGTGAACGGGGTTGCGACCCGGTACCTGCGCGCAGGTGACCGCACCAAACCCACCGTCGTGCTCCTGCCCGGCACGAGCGGCCATCTGGAAACCTTCTCCAGGAACATCGGTGCACTGTCCCAGGACTTCGACTGCCTCGCCTTCGACATGATCGGCGCAGGGTTCTCCGACAAGCCCGATTACGACTACGAGATCTCGGACTACGTGAAGCACACCGCGGCGACGCTCGACGAGCTCGGCATCGAACGCGCCTCGTTCGTGGGCGTGTCGTTGGGCGCGTGGATCGCTGCCGCATTTGCTCTCCGGTTCCCCGAACGCGTGACCGGGCTCGTGCTGCTCTCACCGGCGGGACTGCTCAGCAGCCCTTCCACCCAGAGCACCGCGCTGGCCAACCGGACGAAGGTGGCCGAGGATCCGTCCTGGGAAAATGT
>CAJCHX010000483.1 GCA_903970215.1 Acidobacteriaceae bacterium | reverse complement strand
CCGCCAAGGACATGTCGTCATGGCCGGATCACCGCC
This sequence comes from Acidobacteriaceae bacterium, assembly GCA_903970215.1. Classification (GTDB taxonomy): domain Bacteria; phylum Actinomycetota; class Actinomycetes; order Mycobacteriales; family Mycobacteriaceae; genus Tsukamurella. Next base: position 2,723 of record CAJCHX010000483.1, on the reverse strand, counting down.
ACGTCCAAGACGGACAACGGCTGCTCGACGAAGAGCCGGCGAAGCCATTCGGGTTCGGCCTTCACGACGGGCTCCGATCGTGATGACATGACATCCATCGTGAGGAAACTACTGCTGTTCTGGTCCAAGAGGCTGTCGTCAGGCATCCCTTCGGCCCATAGCAGGGCAGTGACGTTCGAGGACGCATCCACGGCCGTGACGGTGAACCTGCCAGGCATCACCCGGTTGAGCGAGTACACCTTCTGCGGCACCGCTCCAGCAGCGCGGACCCGCATCACGTCACCCGCCGAGGTGAGGTAGGCGATAGCGTCGCCGTCACGCCACCAGGCGTCGCCGGATCCGACCGCCGATCGCGACTCGACAGCCGTATTGAAGGCGGCTTCAGACATGTCTGGATCACCGAAACCGAGACCCGTTGTCGCGAGAGTCGACACGTCGATCCTCCGCACGTCTGTTCCGCTGACGGGACGTGAATATCGGTCGTCGGACAGGTAGAACTGCGCACTGCCGTCCGAGCAGGTCCACGGCGTATCCCTGCCGTGCTGAGACTCGGGACCGTTCCATACCGGACCGAGCCGCACGGCGTCGCCGACGAGCTCAGCCGCCTGGTACCGCCCAGATGTGGGTGTCTTCCCGTCTCCGCCGCGGGCACTCACATCGACCACCGCGAACTGTCGTGCACCACACGATCCTGACGTGACCCAGGTCCCCTCCAGTGGAGATACCGGCCGCATCCGGCCGTCGGGCCCGATGCGGACCGGGGTGGTGTGGACCGTGTTCGACGGGCGCTCGATCGACCCGTCCAGCCAGAACAGCGCGTCCTGCCCAGCCTCGCGCGCCGACGTGGTGTGCACGAGTTGTCTGGTTTCGACCGGGGTGCTGGTCACTGCAGACGGGGACACTGCGGTGATCGACTCCCGGTCGGGGAAGGCCACACCCTCCCCGAACCGTGCGATCCGCGCTCTGGTCTCGCCCTTGCGATGAACATGCCCCACAGGCTGGAATCGCTGGTCCATGAACACCAGCCAGGAGTTGTCCACCTTGGTGTACTTGTGGAAATTCGACTCGACCGTCGGCCCCACCAACACTGCGTAGACCGCCTTCGCGGGCAAGCGGTGGACGGCAGGACCGAGGTAGTCGAGCGAATCAGGACCACGCCCCTCAGCACACGACACTCCTGAGACAGCGACCGCGACGCCGACGAGCACCGCGACGAGGGTGCGACGTACCCGCAGCCACCCGACGGCTGATCGGGGCCGACGGCGGCTGGTCGATGAGTTCATCCCACGGTTCTACACTAACCAGACTATTCCGGCATTTGAGATGAAGTTTCGCCTCGGCGGTCCCGACCCCCGCGAGCGAGATGTTCAGCGAAGAGTGCCAGACCAGTAGTAGCCGGGCCCGCCGGGGACTGTGCGGCCTCCGATGATGACAGGCATGCTCGTTGCCCAACGGCAACCGACCAGGTTGGTCCAGCCGGGATACGGACGGTTGAAGTTCTTCACGCAGGCGGTCAGCGCGAACGGGCCGAAGTTGACATTTCCTGGCCGCGTTCGCTTCTCCCGTTCCTGCCAGGACGCCGCTGCCGACAACAACGGTGATGGCACCGGTGGCCAGCAGGCGACGAACAGAGAGGGTGATGGACATGTGGGTACTCCTTAACTCAGATGACACACACCCGGGCAGTCCGCGTCCGAGACAGACGAAACAGAGGAACACTGGATCGCGTCAGGGTTCGCTCCGCGGATAGCTGGAACACCACTGACGAAAGTGCAGAAGTTCAGATCCGCGCGGTCTTAGCGAGACGGCCGCGCCGATCGTGAGGTGAGGATGGTGAATCGCCGCCACCGCCACCGGCCAAACAGGCCCCGGTGCGGCACGAACTCGACACGACCCACCCGCCCATCGCCTGATCAGCCACAGGGGTGCGTGGATCGAAAAACGACTGCATCCTCACTGCGGACGCAAGCACGACAATACCAAATTTTGCGGACATTTCGGACGTATTTTTTCGCTCGCGCGAAACCGGCCGAGGTGCTGTCATCCGGGGGGCGTTCTCCCGATCCGTGCACCAGCGGCCGGGCGTAGCAGCCCGACATCGATCGCGGTCGTCTGGATTGTGATGCCCGGAGCCCCAGTGATGTCGATAGCGTCGCCCTGCCCACGCAGCAGAACGTAGGTGGTACTGGTCCCGGTAGGCGCGGTGAAGGTGACCGGCTGTCCATCCCCGGCGAGGGCCGCGGTCACCGCAGTCGGCGCGGCCGCCTTCACCGTCACCCTGGCAACCCAATCCCACAGAAGGAGCGGGCCGTCGAGTTCGTAACGTCTGCGCCCCGCGGACGGCTCCTCCACAACGGGCATGACGCCGCGCCGGCGCGATTCCAGTGTCGCCGGTACCAGCTGCCCGGCCCCAGTGATCACGGTCGGCGTGTCGGTCGACCGGCCGACCGGTGGGGAATCCGCGCCATAGAAGGCCGTCAACACAGTGCTGAGATCAGGTGCACCCCAGAGTAATTCGGGTCCGACCTCCTGTTCGAGCACCGTCGGTGCATCCGCTGCGCCCGCCGCGGAGATGCTGCGATGCAACGTCCTGACATAGTCGGCGGCAGGATCCATGCGCCACACCGCTGCGTACCGCAGGGTGCTCGCGGCACCACCGATCACTGCGGTCACGCACACGAGCGCGCTGAAAGTGCTCGCTACCCGGCGCACAACCGCCGCCA
>CAJCHX010000482.1 GCA_903970215.1 Acidobacteriaceae bacterium | reverse complement strand
TGGACCCGATCGACGGCACCTTCAACTATTCGGTGGGCTATCCGGCGTGCGGAATCCTGCTGGGCCTGCTGCACGACGGGCTGCCGGTCGCGGGACTGGCGTGGTTTCCGTTGGCGGGCGACCGGTTCGCCGGCCGCGTCGGTGGTGGGCTGACCAACAACGGTCAGCTGCTCCCGCGGCTGGATCGGAAGTCGTTGGCCGACACGATGATCGCGTGCGGAAGTTTCAGTCGCGGCACGCGCGGGCGATTCCCAGGTGACTACCGGTTCGCGGTGATCGGTGAGGTCTCGCGCGCGGTGTCGCGGATCCGGCTCTTCGGGAGTACCGGGATCGACATGGCCTACACCGCGTCCGGGGCGTTGGGCGGTGCGGTGTGCTTCGGGCATCACCCATGGGACAACGCCGCCGGTGCGGCGCTGGTGCTCGCAGCCGGCGGCGTCGTGAGCGACCTCGCCGGGCGGCCCTGGCACGCCGGATCGGACTCCGCGCTACTCGCGGCGCCGGGGGTGTACGACGAGTTGTACGAGGTGGTGCGGTCGGTCGGCCGGCCGGACGACTTTCGGGAGGGAGATCGGCGATGACGGTGGCGGTGCGAGTGATCCCGTGCCTCGACGTCGATGACGGGCGCGTGGTCAAGGGGGTCAACTTCCAGAACCTGCGCGACGCGGGCGATCCGGTGGAACTGGCGGCGGCCTACGACGCACAGGGTGCCGACGAGCTGACGTTCCTGGATGTGACCGCATCGAGTTCCGGGCGCGGGACGATGCTGGACGTGGTGCGCCGCACCGCCGAGCAGGTGTTCATCCCGCTCACCGTGGGCGGCGGCGTGCGATCGGTCGAGGATGTCGACACGTTGCTGCGCGCCGGTGCCGACAAGGTGTCGGTGAACACGGCCGCGATCGGGCGTCCCGAGTTGCTGCGGGAATTGAGCAACCGATTCGGCTCGCAATGCATCGTGCTGTCCGTCGACGCCCGCACCGTGCCCCATGGCGAAGCACCCACCCCGTCGGGCTGGGAGGTCACGACGCACGGCGGCAAGCGCGGTACGGGCCTGGACGCGATCGAGTGGGCACGCCGCGGCGAGGAGCTGGGGGTGGGGGAGATCCTGCTCAACTCCATGGATGCCGACGGCACCAAGGCAGGATTCGACCTGGCGATGATCACTGCCGTGCGGGCGGCGGTGTCGGTGCCCGTGATCGCGTCCGGCGGGGCCGGTGCGGTCGAGCATTTCCCGCCTGCGGTCGCGGCCGGTGCCGACGCGGTACTGGCGGCGAGTGTCTTCCACTTCGGGGACATGACCATCGGTGACGTGAAGGACGAGATGCGGCGCGCCGGACTGGTGATCCGGTGACCGACTCGACACCCACGCTGGATCCCGGGATCGCCGGTCGGCTCAAGCGCAACGATGCCGGCCTGGTCGCCGCCGTCGTCCAGGAGGCCGGAACCGGGGATGTTCTCATGCAGGCCTGGATGAACGACGAGGCACTCGCTCGCACGCTCGCCACCCGCAGGGGCACCTACTTCTCGCGCTCGCGGAATCGGCTGTGGGTCAAGGGCGAGACCTCGGGACACACCCAGTATGTCGAGTCGGTGCGGCTGGACTGCGATGGCGACACAGTGCTGCTCACTGTTCGGCAGACCGGGCCCGCCTGCCACACCGGCACGCACACCTGCTTCGACGACGGCCTCCTGCTGGCCGCCGAATAGCCGCCAGATCTCGGTGGATCAGGTACCGATTCGGTACGTGATCCACCGAAATCGCGCGAGGCTAGCCGGCGTGCGTCCGGAGGAACGCCAGCGACTCCTCGACATGGGCCACGGCTCGCAGTTCGCCCACCACGATGTGCAGCACCGTCCCATCGGTGTCCAGCACGAATGTCTGGCGTTTGACCGGCAGCACCGAGTACCGCCCGCGGCGCACGCCGTACTCCGCCGCGACCTCCCCGTCCGGATCGGAGAGCAGGGGGAACCCGGGTCCGGTGGCCTTGGCGAGGGCGGCGGCCCGCGCCGGTGAGTCCATGCTGATTCCGATCCGTGCGGCGCCGAGGCGTGCGAACTCGTCGCCGGCATCGCGGAACCGGCCCACCTCCGCCAGGCAGACCGGAGTAGCCGAGTTGAGGTAGAAGAAGACCGCGGCGCGCCGGTCGGCGCGGAGTTCGTCGAGGGTCCGAACGGTGCCGGTCTGGTCGGGGAGAGCAAACGAAGGGGCCAGCTGGCCGATGCGCATGAGGCCACGGTACTGAGGCGATGTCGGCCGCCGATCGGGGGAGGCCGATAATGGTTCGTGATGAGCAGCCCACACGTTCCCGCAGAGCCCGTCGGGCAGCCCGACGGGTCCACCACCACCCTCGCACGGTTCCTCGAACTCGCAGCGCACCATCGCGTGGTCCCGGTGACCCGCACGGTGCTCGCCGATGCCGAGACCCCGTTGTCGGCCTACCGCAAGCTTGCGGCCGGTCGGCCCGCGACGTTCCTACTCGAGTCGGCCGCAGCCGGGCAGTCGTGGGCCCGATGGTCGTTCGTCGGGGCGCCAGCGCCGTCGGCGCTGACGGTGCGCGACGGCGAGGCCGCCTGGATCGGACACGTCCCTGCGGGTGCCCCTGCGGGCGGGGAGCCCTTCGAGGTGCTCGGCGACGTGCTCCGGCTGCTCTCGTCCGAGCACATCGAGGGGATGCCGCCGCTGATCGGCGGGATGGTCGGCTTCATCGCC
>CAJCHX010000481.1 GCA_903970215.1 Acidobacteriaceae bacterium | reverse complement strand
CAGCTGGTATGGGAACCCGCCCGAGACGTGCCCGAACCGACCCCCAAACCCGCCGACAGCACACCCAGCCGCGCCGAGCAACGCAACGCGCACCGCGAACGCCTCCGCCAACACAACCGCAGACTCCGACACGCCGACGACGCCCGATACGGACGCGAACCCGACCAACCACCCCCCTTCTGACCGGATCCGACCGCGCCGCCGCCAGCAGGCCCGGCCCGCGTCAGAGCGAAAACAGCACGCGGACAACCACGTACATGAGCACCCACCCGGGACACCACCCCGGGCGGGCGCTCGCGCTGCCGTGTGTAGGGACAACCCTTAGAGCGGAAAGTCTCCGTCGACGGACAACGGCAGTCTGACCTCGAATCGTGTTCCTGGCGAACGGTTCTCCACGGACACTGTGCCTAAATGCGCCTCCACGAGACCGCGGGCGATGGCGAGCCCCATACCGGCTCCGGCCGGCAGCCCCTCGGTGTGCACCGGCGATCGCGACACGGTGCCGCGATAGGCCACGTCGAAGATCCTGGGCAGATCGGCCGCGTCGATGCCGGTCCCGGTGTCATCCACGCGCAGCACCGCCATCCGGCCTTCTGCGGCCACACCGATGTCGACCACACCACCACGTGGGGTGTGGGCGACCGCATTGAGCACCAGGTTCCGCACCACCCGAGCGAGCGCAGACACGCTGGCGCGCACCGGGACCGGGCCGTCGGCAGACACGGTGAGGTCTACACCGACCCGTGCCGCCGTCTGTTCGAGTCCGGCGCGTACCTCGTCGGCGATCTCCCGCGCGTCGATGGTCTCGAGCTCGAGGCGAAGCGCCCCGGAATGGATCCGGGACATCTCGAACAGGTCGTCCACCATGCCCGACAGGCGCACCGCGTCCCGATCGATCCGACGGGCGAACTCGGTCACCTCATTGGGATCGGTGACCACCGCGTCGCGCAACGCCTCCGACATCGCCCGGATACCGGCCAGGGGCGTGCGCAGGTCGTGACTGACCCACGCCACGAGATCGCGTCGGGCTGCCTCCGCAGCCCGCTCCTGTTCGCGGATCTGCCTCTCCCACACGGTCCTTCGTGCCTGGAACCGACCGAGCGCGACCGCAGCGGGAACAGCGATCAACGACACCGCGCCGAGCACGGTGACAGTGCGGGTGAAGTCGGCGGTGAACATGAAGCCGCTCACGCCGACGACGCCCGAAAGGATCGCCAGTACCGGGATCAGGACCAGCACCACCATCGATACCTGCAGGGACATCCGGCGCGCCCGCCACAGCACCGCCGCGCCGACCAGGACCACCGGTGCCGACCAGACCAGCGCCAGGAGTGCGATCTTGGGGATGTCGGGGTTCACTGCTCCCCCGTCCATCGGGTCCACCGGTAGCCCCGGCCCCACACCGTCTCGATCGGATTGTCGGGTCCCAGTTTGGCCCGCAGACGCTTGACGTGCACGGTGACCGTCGACAGATCACCGAACTGCCAGCCCCACACCCGCTCCAACAACTCCTCGCGCCCGAACACCTCGTCAGGATGGGTGACGAAGTGGTGCAGCAGATCGAATTCGCGCCGGGTGGTGGACAACTCGCGGTCGCCCAGATGCACGGCACACGACGCCGGGTCCACGGTGAGGGGCCCGGACCGGACGACGGACGCCGAGCGGGGCTCAGCCGCCCCGCCGGTGCGGCGCAGGACGGACCGCACACGCAGCGCGAGTTCTCGCGGGCTGAAGGGCTTGGTCACGTAATCGTCGGCCCCCGCCTCGAGCCCGGCGACCCGGTCCTCCTCCTCGCCCATCGCGGTGAGCAGAACGATCGGTAGATCCCGTCCACCGTCTGCACCCGCACGAATCCGCCGACACAGCTCGACGCCGTCCGGTGCGGGCATCATCACGTCGAGTACCGCCAGGTCGATACGCCGGGGCTCACGCAGCGTGGCGCTCGCCGCCGCGCCGTCACCGACCACGGTGACAGCGAACCCGTCGCGCTCCAAGTATCGGCGTACCACGTCGCTCACGACGGGATCGTCGTCCGCGATCAGGATGTGCATCCGGACCTCCTCGCCGGCCGAGCGGTCCGCGTCCACGGCACCGCGAGTCACTGATAGACCTGGATCAGGTGGGCGACGGTGAGGGCGCCCACCGCCTGCACTGCCAACCACGCCCCCACCGTCCGATGCGGCCGCCCCACTGCCACCAGCCCTGCTCCGCACGTCACCCATAGGGTGAACGGTAGCCAGATCCGCTCGACCTCGGCCTTGCTCAGGGCCGACAGATCGGCCACCAGCATCGCGCCGACAACAGCCAGCACCAACCCCGACAGCGCAGCGACCCCCGTCGGCGTGCGGGACCGCGTCAACGGCAGTACCGCAGCCCGCCCGATCGCCGCCCCGCCCGCGAGACCGAACGCGCAGGCCGCAGCTGCAAGATCGCCCCACATCCAGTACGACGCCGGCCGGAATGAAGCGATGCCCTGGTAGTACCGGGTGACCACGGCCTGATAGCCGTCGAGCCACCAGAATCCGGCCGCCCAGAACGCCGCGGCCACCGCGAGCGCGGCGGGCACCGCGGCGAGCAACGGCCGCGCAGTGCGCGCGATCACGAGGACGGCGAGGGCCGGAATCGCCGCCAGCACGAGCCCGTAGTTGAGGTACACGGCCCAACCGAGCAACAGCCCCGCGGCCCCGCTGAGCAGCCAACCGCGCACGTCCGTTCCGGACACCCGCAATCGGACCGCAGCCACGGCCAGCAGCGCCAGGCCCCACGCGACCACGCCGGCGAAGTAGGCGTCGCCGGATACCGCGAGCCACAGACCGCCCGGAAACACCGCGAGGAACGGCGCACACGCGCGTCCGAGGTCTTCGCCTGCGAGCACCCGGACGGCGATCAAGGCGGCCGCCGCGCCGCTCGCCCCCACGGCGACGCAGAACAGAGCAGCCCACGTCCCGCCGCCCAGGCCGATCCGATCGAGGAACACGAAGGTCAACAAAGCGCCGGGCGGGTGGCCCGACACGTGGACGGTCCACGAGTCGGGCTGGTAGTCGATGATGCGGCGCGCGAACGAGCGCAGCGCGTAACCGATGTCGTGCACCCCCGGCACCTCGTGCAGGTACTGGTCGTACCCCGTGAGTTTGGTGGCGAAGGAATGCCAACCACCGACGGTCCCGAGCGCGAGTGACCAGCCGGCCAGCGTGACCGACGTCGCTGCCGTGAGCCTGCCGTAGGGAATCCGCTGGGCCAGGGCGGGGCCCCAGCACACCACCACCGCAGCAACCACCACCGCCGGGACGGTCCCGACCCCGGCGTGCGGATGGAACCGCCCGAAGATCGGCGCCGCCTCGGCGACGAGCCGTAACCGATAGCCGTGCGAGGCCAGTCGGGGCACCACGAAGGCGACCGCGATCAGGACGGCGGTCGCGACAGCCCACACGAGGTCGCGGCGCACCGCTGACCGTGGGGCGCCTGCTCCCCTCGGCGGCGCCGCGGCAGCCGACAGCCGCTCCCGAGCAGCCGCATCTGGACCCACTTCTGTCACGCGTCCCACGCTAGGCGCGCCCCGCCGTCGGTGGGTCGACCACGGACGGAACGTCACAGTTTCGTCACCACGCCAACGGTTCCCGTGGTGGTGGACGGCGCCTAGCGTTCGAAGCATGCCGATTCCGGACGTCCCCGAGGTGACTGTGATCCTCCCGTGCCGCAACGAGGCCGACAGCATCGCTGCTGTGATCGATCTGGTGCCCGCCGAGTTCGCCACGCTGGTGGTGGACAACGGCTCCACCGACGGAACCGCGGCCCGCGCCCTGCGCGCCGGCGCCGCGGTGGTCGACGAACCACGGCCCGGGTACGGCCACGCCGTGCACACGGGCGTGGTGGCGGCCCGCAGCCCCATCGTGTGCACACTCGACGGCGACGGCTCGATGGACCCCCGTGAGCTGCGCACGTTGGTCGACGCCGTCCGCGACGGTGCCGACCTCGCCGTCGGGCGCCGACGTACGCCCTCCCCGCCCTCACCCTGGCCCTGGCACGCGCGGCTCGGATCGATCCTGGTCGCCCGGAGGCTGCGTCGTCGCTTCGGAATCGCAGTCCACGATATCGGCCCGATGCGCGTAGCCCATCGAGAGGCGTTGCTGGACTTAGGGGTTCGCGACCGCAGTTCCGGCTACCCGGTCGAGCTGCTGGCCCGCGCGGGGCGGGCGAAGTGGACCGTGCGCGAGTTCGACGTCACGTACTCCGCCCGCACCGGCGGGCGCTCGAAAGTGTCCGGGTCGGCGGTCGGGAGCGTGCGCGCCGCGATCGGCTTCCTGCGGTGTGCGCGATGATCGGGACGATCCTGGTGGTGGCGAAGGCTCCCGTTCCGGGCCTGGCCAAGACACGCCTGATCCCCGCGTTCGGCGCCGACGGCGCCGCATACCTGGCCGCCGCCGCGCTACTCGATACGCTCGCCACGGCCGGAGCCGTGCGCGACGCCCGATGCATGGTGGCCCTGGCGGGCGACCTGTCGGACGCGGTCCGCGCGCACGAGATCCGTGCGGCGCTCGCGCAGTGCACCGTTTTCGCGCAGGTGGCGGGTGGTCTCGGCACTCGGCTGGCGGCGGCCCACGCGAGCGCCGGCGCCGGCCCCGTGCTGCAGATCGGCATGGACACGCCGCAGGTCACCGTCGCACTCCTGGCCGAGGGCCTCGAACTCCTCGCGACCAGCCCGGCGACACTGGGCCCCGCCGACGACGGCGGCTGGTGGGCCCTCGGCCTGCACGACGGGGTCGGTGCCCACGTCCTGCCCGCCGTACCGATGTCCACCCCGGGAACGGGGGCCGCCACCCGGCGGGCCCTGCAGGCCGCGGGACTCGCGGTGGCCGATCTGCCCGCGCTGCGCGACGTGGACCGGCCCGACGACGTCGAGCCGGTGGCGCGCCGCTGCGCACGCAGCAGCGAATTCGCCTGTTCTGCCTTGGGATCCGTCGCATGACGTGCGTATGGGACGAAGCGTTCACGCACCCCGCCGCTCGGCGCGGGCGGTGCGATCTCGAGGACGCGTCCGGGAACCTGCGGCCACTGCCGGTGCATCGCTGGGTGCACGGCGACCGCGACGACGACCTCCTGATCGGCACGATCGCCGGGTGGTGCACCGGACCCGCGGTCGACCTCGGCTGCGGCCCCGGCCGGGTCGTCGAGGCACTCCTGCAGCGCGGCGTTCCCACATTGGGCGTCGACGGAGCGACGACCGCGGTGGCCATGACCCGTGCCCGCGGCGCCGCCGCGATCACCCGGGACGTGTTCGGCGACCTCCCCGGCGAGGGCAGGTGGTCGCATGCGCTCCTGCTCGACGGGAACATCGGGATCGGCGGCGATCCGCACCGGCTCGTGCGCCGGGCGGCGCGGCTGCTGGCCGCCGGTGGTTCGCTGATCGTGGAAGTCGACACCGGCTCTGCGGGATGGGAACGACGCGCCACCCGGATCCGTACGGGATCGGTTGTCACAGAATGGTTCCCCTGGTCCACAGTGGGTCCGGACGCGCTGCCGGGACTGGCCGAGCGAGCGGGTCGGCGAGTGCACCGCACCGTCACCGTGGGCGCCCGGATGTGCGCGGAGCTGGCGCCGTGACCGCCGCGCTGCGGTCCACCCGCCTGGCCGCGTACCTGGGAACGGCACTCGGTGTCGCGGTGTCGGTGTGCTTCGTGACCGGGCTGCTCAGCCACTGGCTCCAGCACCCACCCGAATGGTTCTTCTGGCCGGCGCGACCGGCGTGGCTGTTCCAGTTGACCCAGGGCGTCCACGTGACGTGCGGGGTCGCAGCGATCCCCCTGACATTGCTCAAGCTGGCCGTGGTGTATCCGAAGCTGTTCTCCCGCCCCGTGATCGGCTCGTGGCGGGCCCCCGTGGCGGCGCTGCGCCGCGGGCTCGAGCGCGCGTCGATCGCGGTACTGGTGATCGCGATGGTGTTCGAGTTGTCCACTGGGCTGCTGAACATCGCACAGTGGTATCCGTGGCGCTTCTTCTTCACCACCACCCACTACGCGGTGGCGTGGGTCCTCGCGGGTGCCGTGGTAGTACATGTGGGCGTGAAGCTGCCAGACATCATCGCCGCGTACCGCCGGGAATCCGCTGCACGGCAGTCTGTCTCGAATCCCGACGCCGGACCGTCACGCCGCGCCGTGTTGGGCGCCGGCCTGGCGGCGGCGGCACTCGCCACCGTCGCCGTGGGAGGACAATCGTTCCCACCCCTGCGCAAGCTCTCGTTCCTCGCTCCCCGGTCCGGCGACGGCCCGCAGGACCTGCCGATCAATCGCACAGCCGCGGCCGCCCGGGTCGGGCCCGGTGCACTGTCCCCCGATTTCCGGCTCTCACTCGTCGGGCCGCGCACCGTCGACCTCACACTCGATGAGCTGCGCGCGCTTCCGCAACGCACCGTCCGCCTCCCGATCGCCTGCGTAGAAGGATGGACCCGCTGGGCCACGTGGACGGGCGTGCGGGTCAAGGACCTGGCGGCGCTGACCGGCGCCACCGACGGCGCCGCGCTGCGCTTCAGTTCTATCGAAGTCGGCCCGTACGCGGTGTCCACGTTGCCCGCCGAACACGTCCGTGCCGACGACAGCCTGTTGGCGCTGCGCCTCAACGGCGCCGTGCTCGACCTCGATCACGGATTCCCATGCCGACTGATCGCCCCGAGCCGGCCCGGAGTGACCCAGACGAAGTGGGTACGCCGGATCGAGGTGCTGTCATGACCGTGACTCGGGTGCTCCGCACGGCACTGATCGGCATCGGCCTGGCGCTCGCGCTCTACGGGGCCAGACTGGTCACGGGGCTGCCACGCAGCGACCTGATGTCGGCCGGGGTATGGGCGGTCGGCGGGCTGATCCTGCACGACGGCGTGTTCGCCCCGGTGTGCCTCGCGCTCGGACACGGCGTCCGGCGGTTCGTACCGGCGCGTTGGTGGCCGAGGGTGTTGGTCGCCGCCATGCTCGGGGTGACGGTGATAGCCCTCGCCGTCCCGGTACTCGTGCCGCGGCACGGCGTCGTGCCTCCTGGCGGCGCGACGATCCTGAACCGCCCGTACGGCCCAGCGGTCGCGGCGGCGCTCGGGGCGATCGTCCTCGCGGTCGCTGTGCCCCCGCTGATCCGCCACATGATCCGTCGCCGTCGTCGGCATTCCCGACGACCCACGTTGCCATCCTGAACAGATCATTGATTCTCACGGACCCGCCAGTGTTAGATAGTCGGCAATACATGACCGACGGAAGGTGGGACCGTGCGGGCGACAATCGTTGCGGCGGCGATATTGGTGACGGCAGCAGCTATCCCGGGGCGAAGCCTGATGAATCCGGCACCGGAGGGTTCCGTCGATCGATCGCCGGTGTCGCTGGCAGCGACGGTGCTGACCGTGGCCGGGAACACCGGGGTGGTCGACACCCCTATGCAGGACGAGCTTCAGGGATCCATGTGCGACGGCGCCAACACCTGCGTGAGCGTTCCGTACATGTCGGACGGCCTCGGCGAGCTGACGCTCTCCAGCGGGCTCGACGCACTCACCTCGGCGATCGACACCACCCCCGGTGACACCGTTGTCTTCGCGTACTCGCAGGGGGCGATGGTCGCCACCGAATGGTTGGAGGACCACGAGGACGGGCCCG
>CAJCHX010000480.1 GCA_903970215.1 Acidobacteriaceae bacterium | reverse complement strand
CTCGGCGGCTTCGCCGGGCTGTTCGCGCTCAAGAAGACCTACCGTGAGCCGGTCCTGGCGGCGTCCACCGACGGTGTGGGCACCAAGATCGCCGTCGCGCAGGCGCTGGGCAAGCACGACACCGTGGGCATCGACCTGGTGGCGATGGTGGTCGACGACCTCGTCGTGACCGGCGCGGAGCCGCTCTTCCTGCAGGACTACATCGCGGTGGGCAAGGTGGTCCCGGAAACCGTGGCCGAGCTCGTCGCCGGCATCGCTGAGGGCTGCGTACAGGCCGGCTGCGCGCTGCTCGGCGGGGAGACCGCCGAACACCCGGGCCTGATGGCCGAGGGCGAGTACGACCTGTCCGCCACCGGCATCGGCGTAGTCGAGGCAGACGAGGTGCTCGGCCCGGACGAGGTGCGCGCGGGCGACGTGGTGATCGGCATGGCCTCGTCCGGCCTCCACAGCAACGGCTACAGCCTCGCCCGCAAGGTGCTCCTCGAGTGGGCACACATGGACCTGGACGGTCATGTGGAGGAGTTCGGCCGCACGCTCGGCGAAGAGCTGCTCGAGCCCACCCGGATCTATGCCCTGGACTGCCTGCGACTGGTGAAGGAGACGCAGGTGCGCACGTTCTGTCACGTCACGGGCGGTGGCCTGGAAGCCAACCTGGCGCGGGTCATCCCGGATGGCCTGGTCGCCGAGCTGGCCCGCGGTACGTGGAGTCCGTCGGCCGTCTTCTCACTGATCGCGCAGCGGGGCCGGGTCGAGCAGGCCGAGATGGAGAAGACTTTCAACATGGGCGTCGGCATGGTGGCGATCGTGGCCCCCGACGATGTCGACCGTGCGCTCGCGGTGCTCACCGCGCGCCACATCGACAGCTGGGTGCTCGGATCGATCAAGAAAGCCGACGGCGCCGGGGCGCGTGCGGTGCTGAGCGGCTCCCACCCGAGGTTCTGAGCCGCAGAAGGCGCGGCTCTCCGGGGGGCATTGCTTTCACCGGAGCGGCCGCGTCGTCGTTGCTATGCCGTTGTTGTGGACGGTTCTTGTCAGCCCTGACAGCAGTCCGACGTCGTCGCGCGACGTCGGACCGTGTGATGTGACTGCGAGGCGGCGCCGCTCACCGAGTGGCACCTACACCGTCGACGAAGTTCCGAGCGGGCCTACGCTCGGCGCCACCCATCGTCGTCGTACAGGTCGTTCCACTCGGGATGTGAAGAGAGCACGTCGGTCTCCTCGGCACCCCCCGATAGCTCTTGCTGCAGGCTTTTGAAGTCGGTGTTCGGCGAGCTGTACTTGAGCTCGCGTGCAACCTTGGTCTGCTTCGCCTTTGCCCGGCCGCGGCCCATTGGGGGACCCCCTCGCGCAATGAAGGGGCGGCCAGCTACCGGCTCAGCCGGTGGGTGGCGGCCCCTTTCCTCGTTTACAAATTCTTCCTGGGGATCAGTTTAGCGCGCGTGCGACGAAGATGCCGCCAGCCGGGTCAGGACGCGCGATTCAGGGCTGCCCGGGCGTCGCGAGCGACCTTCGCCGGGAGGTCGTCTCGATCGAGCAGCGCGCGGAGCCGGTCGGGTCGGGAGGCGGTGAACACGTCGCGGATCGTCGCTCCGTGGCGGGGCTCGTCCAGCACGGTCACGGTGTCGCCCGCCGTGACGGGGCCGGGAGTCACCACGCGCAGGTACGTGCCCACATCACCGCGCTCGGCGAACCGCTTGACCCAGCTGTCCTCGGCCGCCCAGAGTGCGAACGTATTGCACGGCGTCCGCGGGATGGTCGTCTCCAGCACGAGCGTCGTGCCCACCTGCAAACGCGAGCCGACCACGAGGTCGGTGGTGGGTCCGTCTATCCGCAGGTTCTCGCCGAACCAGCCGAACGGCAGGTCACGGCCCAGTTCGTCTGCCCAGCGCCTGGCTTCGCGATCCGAATACGCGTAGACCGCCTGCTCCTCGCCGCCGTGGTGGACGGTGTCACAGACATGGTCGATGTCGAGACCCAGCCGCCCCACGTGCACCGGTCCCGACACGGGTCGTTTGTCGATGGCGGTCCGGTCGTCCGGTCGGCGTGGGTTGACCGCACGGTCGTGCGCGGCGGCGCACACTGCCAGGATCCGCATCATCTGCCGCGCAACCGGTCGACCGCTGCCCGTCCCGCGGCAACGCCGGCCTCGTCTGCCGGCGTCACGTCGGCGTCGATCGCAGCGGCGGCGCCACCGGCCTCGAGCTGCGCGTCGTCGGGGATGTTCCGCTTGACGATCGCGAGCGCGATCGGTCCGTAGTCGCAGTGTTCGACGACGGTGCCCACGCGGCCCACGGTGCGGCCCGCGGCGATCACGGGATCGCCCGGCTCGGGCCTGCTGTCGGCGGATCCGTCCAGGTGCAACAGCACCAGTCGGCGCGGTGGACGGCCCAGGTTGTGTACCCGGGCGACGGTCTCCTGGCCGCGATAGCAGCCCTTGTCGAGGTGTACGGCAGGTCCGATCCAGCCGACCTCGTGCGGGATGGTCTTCTCGTCGGTGTCCAGACCCAGCCGCGGACGCGCCTGCGCCACCCGGATCGCCTCGTAGGCCCATGTCCCCGCAGGCCGTGCGCCGCGGTCGACCAGCTCCGCCCACACCGCGGGCGCCTCGCCGGCGGGGATCAGCAGGTCGATCTCGCCGTCGGCGACTCGCGCGATCCCACTGCGGTACGGCTCCGCGGTGCCGGCTGCGCCGACGACCCCCGTGATCCGGGCGGCGTCCGGGCCGAGCACCGTGAGCACGACCAGGTCAGGGCGCTGTGCCACCTCCACCTTCGCCCAGAACACCATCCGCGTGAGGTAGGTGGCCAGTTCGGCGGCGCGCGATCCCTCGGTGTCCAGGTAGGTGGTTCCCGCGACGTCGGAGACGTAGAAGTGGTCGAGGACACGACCTTGCGGGTCCAGGTTGAGGTTCTCGACCGAGGCGCCGTCAGGCAGGTCGGCCAGCTGCTGGGAGGTCAAGGTGTGTAGCCAGGAGAGACGCTCGGGGCCGGTGATAGTGATCACGCCACGGTGGGATCGGTCGATCACCACGGCCGCCCGCTGTGCCGCCCGCTGCTCGCCGAACGGGTCGCCGAAATGCCAGGTCACGCCGGAATCGGCCGAGTCGTCCGGGGCGAGCACTCCGCCCGCGGCACGGGTGGTGTCCAGCAAGGGCGAGGAGACGGATCCGGCCACGTTCCGAGTCTACGCCCGGGCTCGATGTCGCTTAGGGTGGCGGCCATGGCTCCTATCGGAACCGGCACGCCCGGTGCCCCCGCCCGGTCGGCCGCGGCGCCCGCGGGCGCCCCCTCGGTCGTCGTCACGCTGGACGGCGCGTCGCACGACCCGACCCGGCCCCTGGTGTTCGCGGACGACCTGGCCGCGGTGCGCGGCGACGGTTGCTTCGAGACCGTCCTGGTGCGCGGTGGGCGCCCGCTCAAGCCGCGGGCGCACCTCGACCGGCTGGCCCAGTCGGCGGCCATGCTGGACCTGCCGGCCCCCAACGACGCGGCGTGGTGGGCCGCGATGGAGCGGGCGGCCGTGCTGTTCGGTGAGGCGGCGGGTGAGCAGACCGAGGGGGCGCTGCGGCTCGTCTACTCCCGTGGCCGCGAGTCGGATCCCACGACACCCACCGCGTACGTCACCGTCGCCCCCGTGGC
>CAJCHX010000479.1 GCA_903970215.1 Acidobacteriaceae bacterium | reverse complement strand
CGGGGCCCGAGCGGGCCGGGTCGGGCGCGGCTCATATGACCCATACCGCCGTGACCTCGTCCACATCTTTCCACCGGACCCCGGCCCCGGACCCGATGTACCCGTCGCCCCACCGTTCGGCTATCTCGACGCCGGCCCGGTCCCATTCTCCGGTCTGGCATAGGTCGATGAACCCATCGGCGCCGTCCAGTTCGTCGGGCTCGAAGGCCACTAGTTCGGTCCAGGTTCGGGGCCGGCCGGCGCGCTCGCCGGAGACTTGGATCTTGCCTTTGAAACTGAGGATGCCGAACCCCTCGTCGGCCATCCGCTCGAACACATGGCTGGATGCCGGCCGGCGGGACTGGATGCGGTCGGACAGGGCCCGCAGCCAATCGGGCCGGGCCCGGCGGGTCTGTCCGGCGCTCGTGACGTACCGCTCGACCCGCCGCCGGAAGGACCGGTAGGCAGTGGTCCCGGGCCGTAGCCCGTAGTCGATCGCCATTTGCCGAATCGCCTTGCGGGACCCGTACTCGGCGCTGTATTCGTCCACGACCTGGCCGGCGGTCAACTCTCGTCGGCTGCCGGTCATCTCGTCGGCTAGCTGCTCGATGATTGACCGGGCGGCCTCCCCCGGGGTCACTGGATGCTCGTCACAGTTGCACCGCCGATTCGGACATTAGCCGGAGCAGTTCCCGGGTGGGCCTCGTTGTTTTTAGGGCCGCTCGGGCCTGAAGCCCGGGAATGCTGCCGGTGTATTTCAACTGGCCCGGCCGGTCCCCGAGCGGGAGCCCGATGCGGCGGGCGAACTCGATGGGGTCATCGACGGAGGCCAGGTAGTAGACCTGGTCAATGTTGGCAGCGATCGGGCGGCGCCCGGAAGTATGCCGGACCTGCTCGATCTTGCGGGCCAGTTCGAGCCGGGCCCTGGCCCACACTTCTTGTTGTGCGTAGGGGTTGCGCGGCATGGTGGTGGGCTGCCTGGAACCGAGTCTGCCGATCCCGGCGGTGTAGACCGCTTTCACGATCGGGGCCATGCCTGGCATAGCCCGGAGGGATACCAGCTTGTCGGCCCATGACCGGAGTACCGGGGCCGAGTCGTCCCATCCGATGAACCGTCCTCGCGGGTCGAGGTCGAGGGTCCGGGCTGTCGGGGTCGTAACCCATAGCGCGCCGGGCTCGACTTCGTACCACCCGGTCATGGTGGGCGGGGCCTGATCGGCTGTCGTGGCCCTCCACCGCCCGAAGGGCCATCGGGCGTCCCGGGCGGCGGCCAGGTACATGGCGTTCACGTCATAGGTATGACACCACCGGGACGCGAACTCCCCGCGGCCCATCGGCCGAGCGAACCGGAGGCCGGGTTCTTCGCGTGCGAGCGGGCGCCGCCCTCCGACCGGTTGTGTGATGTTCGGCATGTCTGGCACGTTGATCCGCCCGCGCCGGGATCGGAGCAACAACATGTCGGAAGTGAGTCCGCCGGTCCCGCACCACGCGGTCCCGGTTTGCGTGATCCAAACCTCCGCGAGCGTCCACAGTTCGGCGACATCGGTTCTTCCCACTCCCTGCCAGTCCCAGGGGCTGCCAGTCTCATCGAGCGACGGCGCGTAGACGTTCAGCCGGGAGCCGGGGGACCGAACCGACGAGAACCAGCCCATACCGGTCCCCGATGACAGCGGGAGCCGGCCCCCGTTGACCGCCGCGGTGTTCTCTGCGGCCCCGGGCGTCAGGAACAGTTGGCGGACGTGCGGGTAGTCATTCGCAAACCGGCGCAGCCAGTCGGCGGTCACTTCTCCCCCCCATGGCGGGGTCGGGGCGATCGGGGCCTGCCGGCCTCCCCAGTAACAGCTATCCCTGCCGAGGATCATCGTGCTAGGTAGTCTGTGAGTGGTCTTGCTGATCGAAGCCATACCGGTGTCTGTGTCCTTTCGGTGTGGTGCTCTCGGCTAAGGCCCGCCCTCCCCGATCCCCGGCTAAAGAGAAGGGGGAGAGGCGCGCCGTCACGTCGGGCACCTCGTGTCTCTGTGGTGGCAGCGAAGGTACCACCCGTCATGGCAGGATGCGAGGATGGATTCCCCCAGCGTCCCCGCCCCGCCCGAGCCCCGGCCCCGCTACGAAGCGGTCCCCGGCCAGCCGGGCGCCGTCCGGTTCCCGATCTACTGCGCCGCCCGCAACCATCTGGCCCGCTTCGGGCACCGGCAACTGCTCGGCATGACCGTCGGCAACATTCCGTTGCCCCACGAGATGCGCCGGGCGTGCGGTGGCTGCATCGAAGCGTGGGAAGAACTTCCCGCCGGCCTGAAGCCCGCGACCCCGCTGGACGTGTGACGGTGGACTGGACCGATGACGAACTTGCCGCCCTGGCGCGCACGTCCGCGATCCGGGTAACTGTGGTCACTTGGCGGGACGGCCCGAAAGTCATTCAGCACGTCCCGCTCGCGGACGTGCTCACTGAAGCGGCCCTCGGCCGGCCGACCATGATGCTGTCCCGGAACGATTACGGGGAGCGGGTCATCCTCGACCTCGTCCCGCTCGAAGTATCCTCGGACCATGACAACCGATCCGAACCCCACCACCCCGGCTGACACCACCACGGAGCCCGCGACAGCGGACGCTGCCCCCGAGGGAACGGAGCCGGCGTCGACGGAGCCGGTCAAGACCTCGACTGTCGGGGACCTCGCCTACAAGTTCGTTGCGGACACCGGCTGGATCCGCTCGGAGAGGGTCCTCGCGTTCATCGCCGCGTGGGTCACCGCCGCCGCCGGCTCGGCACCGTGGAACTCGGACGGTGACGAGCCCGCCGCTACGTTCCTGGCCGCGTCCCCCGCGGGGGCCGACAAGATCGGGCAGGCCATCCTGGCCGGCGCCTCGGCGGTGTCCCTGGCGCTGACGCTCGACGGGCTCGGCCTGTACCGGTACACCGTTGCCGAGCATGTTTCCACCGTCGAGGCCGACGTTCCCGGCGCGCTCGACGCGACAGCCCCCGCGGCGGTCGAGGAAGCGGCGGCGGCCGGACTGGCACCCGTCGCCCCCGACCCCGCCACCCGGACCGCTTCGTCGGCTCTCCCCGCGCTGTCGACGGCAGGCGGCGGGTCGACCGAGACAGTCGCCGCGGTGCAAGTGCTCGCGGCGGGCCGGCTCGGGGAGACGTTCCGGGCGAACGGGACCTACGACCAGGCCACCGCAGACCTCGTGGCCCGGTTCCAGGCCCTCGAAGCGATCCCGGAAACCGGTCAGGTCGATACCGCCACATGGAACGCGCTACTGGGCCTGTAGAGCCTCCGGTGTCGGCACTCCGCACGAAGCTGATCGGGACCGCTGACGCGTCAGGAACTTGCGTCGTCCGGTTCGTCCCGAAGGGTGGCCGGGCCGTCGAGGTCGAGGGCCTGTCCGCGTCGACCTCGGGCACCGCGGTCCCGCTGCTCGCGGTGTCGGTAAACGGGGCCTTCTACATCGGGTCGAGCAACGGGAACGCTGACAGCGCGGACGGGGTCCCCGGGATCGTGCTACGCGGGTCCGACGAACTCGATATGACCTGGACCCTGGCCTCCCCCGGCTGCACATGCACCATGCTGATCTTCTATTCCTACAACGTGATCGAGGAATAAGGTGAGGTTCGGTAACCCCCTCGCCGGTATATCGACCCCGCAGGGCGGCGCTATCCAAGTGACGCCTAACCAGTCCCTGTGCGCGAAGCTGACCGGTAACTACGTGATCGGGCAAAGCGTTTACGGCCCTTACCCGGTCAATATTCCGACCACTACCCGGCGGGTCGTAGTAACCCTTCTAGGGAACGGCGTAGAGCTATTCAATGGTGCCACCCTTTCCGCTCAAGGCGTTCAGTCCGGGTTCTATTGGACCGCAGGGCAGCAATCAACCTCGTGCAACGGAAACCAAACGGAATGGTCCTTCTCCGTTTACGGACTAGTTGATTCACAGATCAGGTTTTCGTTTTCACTTCCGGCAACGGCTAACGATACGTTATCGTGGACAATGAATGTAGTGTCCGTGCCAGATGACCCTTACTTCGGCGGCCCCGGCAACGCTCCCGACACCAACCTAAGCGCTGTCGATCAAATATCGTCTCAAGGGTTCACGAAACCCATGACCAACGCGACAGTAACGCTAGTGTCGGCTCCCCCCGCCGGATACATCATCCGCCTCGGCAACATCTCTGTAAAAAATACGCAGTCGGCGGCATCATCCGGGAACGTCGGAAACTCCAACGGGCTGCTCTATTCTTACGGACTGCCATCGGGAGGCACCGCAGCTGCTGCTGCGGTGGTGACAATGATGACGGACGGTATCACGTCATATAGTGCTGTAGCTGTGTCTCCCGACGCAGCACAAAACACCTATTTCGTCGGAACCTACAAGTACCTGCCAGTGTTCTATAACACCTAGCGGTATTGGGAGTGTCCGAGGTCCTCGACCGCGATCTGAAGCCGGAACCGTAGGGTCGTGGTGACCGACAGCTGCCCGCTGATCCAGATGGACTCACCGTTCCGCGCGTACCGGCAGGAGTCTCGGCCCTCGGACAGGACGACGGGCGCCACCGGGTTGGTGTTCGCGGCGCCGGCCCCGTTCAGGCCGCCGAACACGTCGACCAGGCCGCCGGGGTAGTCGGAGCCGGCGGGCTCCCCGACCGTGGTCACGACCCAGTTGGCAGCGGAGCCGACGAGCGGAGAACCTGGCGTGGCCCCGGCGGCGGTGATGACGGTGCGGTGCAGCATCGCGATGCGGCCGGTCGGGCAGCGCCACAGTTCGGCCTTCGTCCAGGCGCCGGCCGGGAAGGTGACCTCGGCGGGGACGTTCAGGATCATGGTGGAGGGCCGTTCGAGCGCGTTCACTACGTGACGGGCCTGATCCTTCGCCACGTCATGGAACGCCTCGACAATGTCGGCGGCGGACAGGGCTCGGGGGTCGTCCGGGTCTGTGACAGTCATGCCCCCACCCTACGCCGGCCCGGTGTACCGTGGCGGGGACCGCCCACCCCATAAGGAGCCCATTCACCTATGGCACCGAAGAAGGTATCCATCCTCGACCTGCTGTCGAGACTGGACGACAACGATGCGAAGGCCCTGTTCGAGGAATCCCGCAAGAACCGGTCGTCCGCGAAGTTCCGGGACCTGTTCGTCACCGTCGATGACGACGACGACGACGACGACGGCGGCGACGAGAAGCCGAAGCGGTCCTTCTTCGAGCGATGACCGACCTCGACGCCGGCACGCCGGCCGATCTGACCCCGCCGCCGCTGTCGCATGACTGCCCCGAGGATGACTGTGACGCGACGTTCGGGACCGCCGCCGCGCTCGGCCTGCACCGGTTCCGGGTGCATGGCACCCCCGGGAAGAAGCGGGCGAAGAAGGCCCGGACCTCCCGGGCCCGGTCCCCTCGGCAACGGGGCGGCACGTCCGGCCCGGCCCGCACCGCGCAGACCGCGATCTTCAGGCGGGAACTTCAGGCGCAGCTATCCGACGTGGCCGCCACGCTCACCGTGACCATGCCGCGCACGTCCGACGCGCTCACCGAGCAGGCGTCCGACTTGGCCGCCGCGACCGAGAACCTCGTCCGGCAGTCCCGGATCGGCGCGGCGGCGGTCGACGTGGCCGACAATCCCGACGCGGCCCCGGCGGTCGAGATGATCGTCGCCGGGTTCCCGGTGATCGTCGCCTATGTCGGGGAGGTCGTGATCCCGTTCCTCCGGGGCCGCCGCTCGGCCCGGCAGGCCCGCCGCCAGGGCGGCCAGACGGCCGCGGAGGTCACGCAGGCCGTCGACAGCGCCGGCCGGCCGCTGCTGCTCCCTGACGGGGCGATGGCGGCCGTCGACCGGCAGGGCAACCTGTACCGGATCGACCCCGCCGGGAACGTCGAGCCATCCCCGGTCGGGCACGTCGACACGACCCCGCTCGCGGTGCTCGACCTCGACCCCGAACCGGACGACAGCCCGACCGGCGACACTGAGCCCGAGGGCCCGACCGGCGCCGCCGCCCTCCGCGTCGACCCCGCCGACACCGACCCCACCGCCTCGGGCGCGTTTTTCGCTCGATGACCGCCCGGCGCCGGGGCCGAGTTCCGTTCGTCGCGTGGTCGAAGCTGGAAGCCGACTTCTATAAGACGTGGGAGCCCGGCCACCACATGACGGTGCTCGGGCCGACCCAGTCCGGCAAGTCGACGCTTACGCTGTACCTCGCGCTCGGCCGGGCCCGGTCCCGGGTCGACCGGGGCGTGATCGTGCTCGGCACGAAACCGCGTGACCCCGCCCTGTCCCGGTTCATCACCGCCACGAAGGCCGCTGTCGTGAAGTCATGGGACGAGGTCGGCTACGCCCAACGCAAACGGCGCGTGATCGTGCTCTGGCCGGACTACGGGGCTATGTCGACCGCCGCGAAGCGCAACAAACCGGTGTATGTCCGGGCCCTCGACGGGATCGTCGCCGATGGCCGCTGGACCCTCGTCGTGGACGAAGCGATCTACCTTGTCGAGCAGCTAGGGATGCGCCATCAACTCGATGAGCTATGGAACGCGGCCGCCACCAACGAAGTGACGGTCGAGGCCGGCGCGCAGCGCGGGTCTTGGATCAACCGCTCGATGGTGTCGCAAATGACCTTCCTAGCGACGTTCCGGTTCTTCGATGAGGACGACGCGAAGCGGGCCGCCGAGATAGGCGGGGACCGAACCGAGTACCCCACCATCATGCGGATACCGGACCACCAGTTCCTTCTGCGCCATACTCGATCCGGCAGTGAGTACCTCAGCAAACTGACCTCCACCGAGATGCGAAAGATCGGAGCTACACCATGACCAAGGTCCACGCAGGGCACGCGTCCCTGGCCGCGCTGCTGTCCGGGCTCGGCACCCTCGCCACCGCGATCTACCAGTACCTGGAAGGGTCCGGCGGCGGTCACTCGTCCACGACCTCGGTCCTCGCCGCGGTCGGGGCGGTCCTCGCCTCGTCCGGGCTCGCCGGGTGGGTCAAGCGCGAGACAGCCCTCGCCGGACCCACCGCCCTGAAGGTCCTCTCCGACGTGCAGGCCGCCCGGGCGGACGTGACGAAGGCCGCCGCCGCGATCGACGCCTCGGACCCGCAGCTAGTCGACAAGGTCCGCGCCATCATCGCCGCGGAAGCGAAGGCCCACCCCACCGACGCGTCGGCCGTCGAGCAACTACGCGCTGACCTCGTCACCGCGTTCCCCGGCCTGGCCGGCACGCTCGGCAAGCCCGGGAAGAACCCCGGTTCCCTCGTGCAGCCCGGCTAACATCCCCCAGCAGTCGGGCCGGCCCCGGGCAGGTAACCCCACATGGGCGGGGACGCTCACCCCCAGGGCCGGCCCGACCATAGGATTGCCAACTTATGACCACGATCACCGGCCTCGACGCCGAAGTTCTTCCCGCCCGCCCGCCGACCACCGGGCTGATCCTCGGCTACCTGGCCGGCCCGGGCGCCGCCCGGAACTGGCCGCCCGAGGACTGGGCCCGGGCCCGGACCCTCGCCGGCCGGGTCTGCCCGATCTACGTCCCGGGCAGTGAAGGCCCCATCACCGCCGCAGAACGGTTCCTCGGCGCTGTCGTCGCCACCGGCCAGCCGAAAGGCACCGCTGTCGTCCTCGACCGCGAAGCGAACCGGTCCGACCTCGACCCCGCGTGGTGCTCCCGGTTCGCGGCGATCGTGACGCAGTCCGGGTACGTCCCGGTCGGCTACACGAGCGGCGCCTACGTCGGACAACTGGCCGGGTTCCCATGGGTCTGGATGGCTGACCCCGGAGCCCCCGCAGTCATCCCCGCCGGGGAGGTCGACGGCCGGCGGATCGGCGGCGTCCAGTACTTGTGGGCCGCCGGGTATGACCTGTCGGTGTTCACCGACGAGATACCGTTCTGGCAGCACACGTCCCCCCGGCCGGCGCCGCCGGCCTCCCCGACCCTGAAGGATGACGAAATGCCGTTCCTAGCAGTAGCTGACACCGACGATGACAGCGCCGGCCGGCTCGGGAAGGTCCGCAAAGGCGAGGTCTACGCGCTCGGCCTGGCCGGCCCCGGCGGGGACGCGTCACGTCACGTCATGCATCCCGATGACGAGGCCCGACTGCTCCGACAGTTCGGCCAGGAGTCCCCGGTCGCGCTGTCCCCGCAGACCATCGCCAACCTGCTGTAGCGGCTCGGCTACCCTCCCCGACCATGCATACGCACTTCAGCGCCCTGAACGCAGCCGGAGCCTTCCTGTCAGTGATCGCTGTCGGCGGTCTGTGGCGGATCGGCGCGGCGCATCTCGTCGCGTCCGGCGGAGAGAAGCGCGCCCTCGTCGGCAAGACCATGCTGTTCCAGTACTGAGCGCACCCGCCCACCCCCGACCCTTCGACCACGGAGACTGCTGCCACCGATGCCCACCATGACGAAGTCCTCGACCGCTCCCGCGGGCGGCGCCTCGAACCCCTCGGGGTCGGCACCGTCGATGCGGCCCTTCTCGCAAGGGTCGTGGGAGTACTCGGAGCCAATGTTCACCGACACCGCGACTCCCGGGGCGAACGCGCAGGCGTTCACGCACAACATCACCCCCGGCGGGTACCTCCGTGGCGTGACCCTGTCGGTCACCGGGGCCGGCGGTGTCGTCGGCACCGCCGTGTTCGGTGCCGACTCCCCGTGGTCCCTGCTGATCGGTGTCTCGATCGAGTCGATCGACGGGACCGCCCTCTACTACCCGCTCGGCGGGTACGCGGCGTACCTCGTGGACGGCCTCTGCCGGCCATGGGACCGTGACCCGCAGCTTGACCCGAAGTTCAGCAACTCGATCAACCCGTCCTTCCGGCTCCGAGTGTTCCTGGAGTCCCGGGCGACGTTGGGCGTGGTCCCGAACACCGACGCGCGAGCGCAGTATCGGGTGCTCTACTCGATCGCCCCGCTCGCGAACTGGATCACTGGCGGCGCCGCCAGCACCGTCCCGACCCTCACCATCAACGGGTACCTCGAAACGTGGGCGCAGCCCCCGGCGTCGGACCTGAACGGAACCAGCTTCGTGCAGGCCCCCCCCGGCCTCTGCTTGCAGCGGTTCGTGTCGCACTCGGTCCCCCCCACGCAGGGCGGTGACTTCCCGGTGCAGTCGGTCCGGGTCGGGAACCTGATCCGAAACGTCATCCTCGTGTTCCGTGACAACTCGGGCGCGCAGGGCGGCGCCGGGAACCGGGTCGACCTGACCGGCGACCCGATCCGGGTCCGGCTCGACAACACGTCGATCCTGACCGAATTCCGGGACCGGCGAGACTGGTACCACGATCAGTTCTACGGGGCCGGCCGGGCGATGGCGACCCGCCCGGTCGGGGTCTACGCCTACCCGCGGTTCCACCTTCCCGGTGACATCATCGGGCAGTCCTGGATGGAGACCACCGAGGCGTCCTACTTCCAGTTCGAGCTTCAGGGCGCACCCGCGGGCGGGACGTGCGAGATCATCACCGAGGACCTCGTCCCGATCGATGACGTGCCGAACTGGATGATGGGTATCTGAGCCGGTGAAGCTCGCATCCCGCGTGAACTCCGGCGCGCACGCCGTGGACGGCCGGCTCACTTCCCGAGCGAAGGGCGTGGCGTACAACCCTCCGGCGCAGCCCGGCGCCGCGTGGGGGCCCGACTACAACGGAGGCGCAACCGCCGGTATGTCATCGACCCCGGAAGTGTCGACCCTGCTGATCCTCACCGTGGCCGAACTCGCCGCGCTCGCCGGCCTCCGGCACCTGTTCCGCCGCTACCACGGAGGCTGAACCGGTGTTGACGTTCACGGCCGCGGCGCACGTCGCGGACCGGCACGTCCGGTTCGAGGCCCGCCGGTTCGCGGTCGACACCATCGCCTACTGCCTGATCGTCGGCGCAGCGTTCACCGCCGCTCACCGTCACGTCACCCGCCGCCGGCCTGGCCGGCACGAGCCCACCGGAAGGGGGACCCTGTGAAGCGAACCACCGTCTACCTCGCTGTCGGCTACCTGGCCGGCTCGTTCTTCGGCATCGGCCGCATTCTCGCGAAGGTCGGGAAGTAGCCGATGCTCGTCCTCGCCATCGGTGCCCTGTCGGTGTCCTACCTGCTGCTGTACGCGGGCCTGTCGAAAGGCACGAACTGGCAGCATCCGTGGCAGCCGCTGACGCAAGCGTTCCAGGCCGCGCAGGGCACCCCGAAGTAGATGTTCGGAGGAAAGGGCCGCCCGGCCGGCGAGAGAACCCTCGCGATCGAGATGCTTGTCTCCGGGGCGTTCGTGACCATCGACGCGGTCACGAAGGGCGAGGCCCCGAAGCCGGTCGAGTACATCGCCACCGTGGCGGTCTGGACGATCCTCGGGGCGATCACGAGCCTGTACCCGCCGGTCGGGCCTGTCTGCACGAAAATCGGCGGGCTCGTGGTCCTCGGGGAGATGCTCGAACCGAAGGGCCCGGGCCGCGGGTTCATCAAGCTGCTGACCCCCGACAAGAAGGGCCAGACCCGCATCTCGAAGCTTGTCGCTGACAACGAAGGCCAGTCGACGGTAAGCCTCGACTCGGCCACGCAGCAGCAGTCGTCCGCGCAGACCATCTACGCAGCGATCCAGGCAGACCAGCAGGGCCAGGGATCAACGGCGCTGACCTCGAACCCTCCACCGGACGGGTCCTCGTCCTCGACGGCCCCGCCGACCTATAGTCTCCCCCAGTCCCCTGGGTCCGGCACGACCACGCAGCCGGTTCCCGCCGGGACCACCATCGCCTAGAGAGAGGCCCCAGTGAATAAGGCAGTCGACGTAATCAGTTCGATCGTGGTAGTCGGCGGTCTGTTCACGCTGACCCGCCCCGGCAGCCAGGGGCCGACCCTGCTGAAGACGTTCTTCAGTGGGTTCTCCGGCCTGCTCGGCACCGCCGAAGGCGTGAACGTCAAGTACACCGCGACCACGTCCGGCTGACGGGCTCGTGTCCGCCGCTGGCGCTGTAGAACTGAACCGAGGGTTCCGGTCCCCCGCGGAATACAAGACCGGCCCGGTCGACACCCGCGCTGACCTGACCGCACCGAAGCCGGACTGGGGGACCCTCCGGTTCGCGACTCCCGCCGCGCTCGGCTTTCGCGAGGGCGGCATCAGTCTGGACCAGGGCGTGCTGCCGCAGGGCCCCACTCAGGCCCGGGACACGCTCGGCAAGACCCGCCGGTTCTTCGCGAATCTGTCCGGCGGCCTGTACGGGGTCCCGCTGCCGATGCCTTCGTGGACGCTGAACCGGCCGCTCGGTGACGACCCCTCCGGCCAGACCCCCGACGCGCCGATCCCGTCCGGGTACCGGTGGGTGGCCCGCACCGACCGCCGCGGGTTCGGGGTCGACCGGCAGTTCTTCCCGAACCCCACCACGAGCCACTACATCGCCACGCAAGAAGCCCTCGCGTACGCTCGGGCCCGGGGCGGGAACCGGCGGTCCCGCTGGCAGATGCGGCCGGCGCTCGGCCCGAACCGGCTGTCCTCGCTCGCGATCCCGACCTCCTACGGGTCCCAAACTCCGATCGTGCAGGGCGTGGCCTCGTCGGATGCGGGGTCCTTCTATGGCTGACCCGAAGGGCAAGAAGAAGCCGGCCGGCGGCGGCGGGTTCCTGAAGTCGAAGATCGGGCCGCTGCCCGCATGGGCGTGGACCACCATCGGGGTAGGCGGCGTCCTCGTCTACCGGGTGGTCGACTCGAAGAAGGCCACGACCTCGACCGCCACGACCGACACGTCGGGGACCACGTCGACCGGGACGGCTGACGACACGACCTCCACGTCGGCTGATCCCTGGCAGTACTCCGGCGACGGGTCCTCGTGGAACGGTGGCAGCCAGTCCTCGTCCGGTGACCCCGGCTCGTCCGGGGCAACGTCCGCGCCGGTCACGATCAACGTGCCAGGGTCGACCACGTCCGGTGCGTCGACCTCGGTCCGGTCCTCGAAACCGAAGGCGAAGGACCGGGTTCACTCGAAGCTTGCCCCGGCGAAGGCTCACAAGACCGCGACCCGCACGAAGAAGCCGGGAAACACTACCGGCCGCACCGTGAAGGCCACCACCGGCCGTGCGCCTCGGTCCACCACCACGCAGCACAAGACCACCGTCTCGCACAAGTCGGCCCCGGTGTCTCACTCGACCACCGGAGGCCAGTCGCACGCCGGCCATCCGACCGGGAACGGTGGGGACGTTCACTCGTCCGGCGGCCAGTTGCACAAGACCACCGTGAAGGGCGCGAAAGTCCCGGTCCGCCCGCAGCCGCTCGTGACCGCCGCCCCCGCGCAGCATCCCGCGGCCCCGGCGCCAAGGGCTGCCGCGCCGAAGCCCGCAGTCCGCAAGAAGAAGTGAGGCGGCCAGTGATCGCACGCACACACAACGAAGGGAAGGCCCTCGGGATCATCCTGTCGGTCCTCGGGGCCGTCATGCTGTGGGACGCCTACGAACGGCGGGGCCGGTCCCGGCCGTTCGCGTCGAAGTTCCTTCCCGGTGGCTGACGTGACCCTCGACCCCACAGACCGCCGGCTAGCTGACCTGCATCTCGCGTGGGGCAAGCTTCACGACACCGAACGCGGCTACGCGATCGCGTGCTTGGCGATGGCCGGCGCGACGCTCGCCGCGGCCTTCGCCCGCCGCCGGGTCGAAGCGCGCATCGAACTGGTCCACGCGAGCCGCCGGGACGCCATGACCGGAGGGACGTTCGTAGGGGACCCCGACAGCTTCGTAGCCGCGGTCCGCGCCGTTCACCAGCCCGGCGGGTAACCGGGCGTGGCGGGCACCTACCAGGACCTCGTCAACGCGACGCTGTCCGAGTGGTCACAATGGGTTCAGAATAAGGCCCCGTACAAGTGGGGCGGCGCCGCGCAGTTCGCCGCGGACTGCTCCGGGGCTATCAACCGCATCTTTCTCGACGCCGGCATCTCGGTCGGCGGGTTCACTGGCGCCGGCCACGGCCCCACGTCGGAAGATATGGCTACCTTCGGTGTCGCTGTCCCGCTCGACCAGCTTCAGCCCGGCGATATCACCCTCTACGACTACGAAGGGCCGAACTCGCACGTCGGAATGTACGCCGGGAACGGCATGGTCTACGCGGAGCCGCAGCCAGGACAGGACGCGCAACTTGCACCGATCGACACTTCGCATCTCACCGGGGCCCGCCGCTTCATCCCCGGGACAACCGGGATCGGCGGGTCAGTGACCGGGTCAAGTTCGGACAGCGCCTCCGGGCAACTCGACAGCAGCATCGTGCAGGCGGTCGAAGGGATCCCCGGGATCACGCAGCACGTCGAAGAAGCGATGCTCGAAGGCGCCGGGCTCGAATCCGGCGGAAACCCTTCCGCGAAGGGCGACGGGTCGGACGGGCCTTGGCAGATTCAGCTTGACGCGCACCCTGGCGTCACCGCCGCCGAAGCTGACGACCCGCAATGGGCCGCCACCTACATGTACCCATCCTATCAGGCCGCGGTGGCGCAAGTCCCCGACAGCGAATGGTCCTCGACTCCCGAGAAGGCCGCCGAGCGGGCCGCGTACCTCGCCGAGAAGCCCGCCGGGGACTACTACGCGGTGCGTGGCACCGCCGCAGTGAACCAGGCGTGGCAGTGGGTCGAGGACGCACTCACTGGCGGCGGGTCGACCTCTGCCACCGACACGTCCCTGTGGTCCGACTTCGGTGGCGGCACCGAAGTCGGAACCATCGTTCACTCAGCGGAGCAGATTCTCGGCGGGAAGGACGCGTCCGGTAATCCGATCGCCGCGGCAGAGAAGGCTGTCGAGCTAGCCTCGCTGCTTGCCACCGGGGAGCCCTGGATTCGGCTAGTCGAGATATCGGCCGGCGTCACGATCGGGCTGCTCGGTGTCGCCGCGCTCGGGGTCATCCTCGCGGCCCCCGAACTCTCCGCGGCGGGCGACGCGGCCTCCGCGGTCCCCGGTGTCGGCACGCTCGTCGGAGGCGGCCTGAAGATAGCCGGCGCCGCCGGTTCCGGGTCACGCGCGAAGTTCGCTCGCACCACCGGGGCCGCAGTCGGGTCCCACCGGTCCGCCACGGCCCGCACCGCCGCCCGAGCGAGTAAGGAACGCACCGACCGACTGAAGGCGTTCCAGGCGTCTCTGGACGCGCAGCGGCGGGACGCTGACCGGGCCTCCCGGACCGGGAAGGACTGGGGCGGTCAGAAGCCGGCCTCCCCGAAACCGGCCCGGCAGTGGCCGCGACAGCCGGAAGGGCCCGACGAGGGCGACGTGCAGTTCGATATGTGGAAGGCCCGCAACCGGGGCGGCCGCGCCACGAAGGCGCAGCGCCGCTCCTACGAAGGCCGGCCGGCGGCGAAGTCGTCCAGGCCGCGTGCCTACTTCACCGACGTTCTCGAACCGACGAAGTAGGTTGGCCGGCGTGATCGTCGCGATCCCCATTATCGGTTCACTTCAGGGCATCGGCACCCTGCTCGTCGGTGTCGGGACCCTGCTCGGCGTGCTCCGGGTGCGGGCCACGCAGCGGCAGGTAGTCGAGACACAGAAAGAAGTCGTGGAGAACCAGCGGCCCCGGAACGGCCGGACCCTCGCGCAGACCATCGAGATGCTGTCGGACAACGTCCACTCCCACCACGAAGAAGCGCAACGCGACGCCCGCCGGGCCCGGCTCGAACTAGCCGCAGTCGCGCGCACGCTCGGCCAGCATCTCCGGCAATCCGACCTCGACCGCGAGCAACTCGGGCTCCTCCCCGCCGAAGAACGCGAACCCGACTAAAGGTAGAACCGTCGCCGGCCGAGACAGCTGGCATGACCATCCGCCCCGTCCTCGCCCGTCTCGCCCGCGCCTACTTCGGGCCGCGCATCTCCGACCCTTTCGTCACCCCCGAGCAAATGCGGGACTACTACGCGGCCATCGCCGCGGACCCCACGAGGGCCGGCTACCAGGGCCGCACCGCCCTTTCGTTCGGCCGCCGCTCCACCGACGCTTGACATTGTGTCGCAACAAGCGCACACTGACCCCATGAGCACAAACCCCGCCCCCACCCCCGACCCCGAGCCCGAGGATCAGCCCGCGCCGCCGGTCTGGATTAGCTGCTCGTGGTGCGGTAAGGCCACGCTTTCCTTGCGCGATCACGTCAAACTCTGCCCCGGGCTGGACTGGACCCGATGACCACCGTGCTCCTGACCGCGCCGCCCCGCCGGCCGCCCGTCGCCCACCGGGCCGTCGTCAGCCCTGTCGGCCTTGGACACTGGACCTTGTGCGGCAAGCCCACCGCCGGCTGGCAGTTGTCCCCGGTCGGGGTCGACGGTTCCGTCTCGTGTCGGCGCTGCTCGCGGTGCGAGGCCATCGCGGCGCGCGGCGGCCGGCTCTACCGGGGCCGGATCATCCCCACCCGCGGCGCCGCTGTCGTCCTCGCCTTTGTCATGGCCGCCGCCGGCCTCCTGGCCGGCGTCACCGGCCACCACCATCTCGACCGGTACGCGACCCCAGCGGTGTACCGGTCGATCAACTGGGGCGGCCTCGTGCACTACGGCCGGGTTCGCGGTGTCACCGCCGCGTGGACCGTCCCCTCCGAGGACCAGGCCGGCTATCAGGCCGACTGGACCGGAGTCGATGGCGTGGCGTCCACCGCTCTGCTTCAGGCCGGGACCGAGGACACCCCCACCGGGGCCGTCGCGTGGGTCGAGAACTACCCCGCCCCGCAGGAGGCCCTCTGGCCGGTCCAGGCCGGCGACAGCGTCACCGTCCGCATCGAGCGGACCTCCGGGCACTCCGGGTGGTCTGTGAACGTCACCGACACCACCACCGGGACGAGCAGCACCATCCCCGAGCAGTACCCCGGGCCCGCGCTCACCGCCGACTGGATCGTAGAGGACCCGTCCTCGACCCCGAGCCCGCCCACCGCGATGCCTTGGGCCACCACCCCGCCCGTCACGATCCGGTCAGCCGGAGTCGACACCCGCCGCGGCTGGCAGGCCCCCGGCTGGACCACCGCCGATCGGTGGGTACTCCGGGCCGCCACCGCTGTCGCGGTCCCCTACCATCTCGCCGGCCGCAGCTTCACCGTCTGGACCGCGCCGTGAGCGGGCTCACCGCCCCCCTCACCGATCAAGAAAGCAACGTGAAGGACTGGCGCTGCTGGCGGTGCGGCCGGTTCTCGGTGCTGTGGGAGGTCCGCATCTACACGGCCGTCGTGAACTGCACTCTCGACGGGTGCAACCCGGGCGGCCCCGCCTTCCCCCACGGCCGCAGACAGAGGCGCCGGAGGCGCCGGCCCCGCACGCTGTAGACGGGGCCGGAGGCCCCGGCGTCCTCGGTGTCGCTGTCGAGCGGGCCGGAGGCCCGGTCGCG
>CAJCHX010000478.1 GCA_903970215.1 Acidobacteriaceae bacterium | reverse complement strand
TGCACCATGAAACTCAATGCCACGGCCGAGATGGAGGCCGTCACGTGGCCTGCGTTCTCGAGATTGCACCCGTTCGCGCCCGCTGCGGACACCGTGGGCATCCGCGCGCTCATTGCTCAACTCGAGACCTGGCTCACCGCCATCACCGGCTATGACCGCGTGTCCTTGCAGCCGAACGCCGGCAGCCAGGGCGAATACGCGGGTCTACTCGCGATCCGCAACTATCACGTATCGCGTGGCGACGAGCACCGCACGGTGTGCCTCATCCCGTCCAGCGCGCACGGCACCAACGCGGCATCCGCGGTGATGGCCGGTCTCAAGGTGGTCGTGGTGGCGTGCCGCGAGAACGGCGACGTCGACACCGCCGACCTCAAGGAGAAGATCGCCGCCCACGCGGACGAGCTGGCCGCGATCATGATCACGTACCCGTCGACGCACGGCGTCTACGAGCACGAAGTGCGCGAGATCTGCGGCGCTGTACACGAAGCCGGCGGGCAGGTGTACGTGGACGGGGCCAACCTCAACGCGCTTGTCGGGCTCGCCCGGCCAGGCCGATTCGGTGGCGACGTGAGCCATCTGAACCTGCACAAGACGTTCTGCATCCCACACGGCGGCGGGGGCCCGGGCGTCGGGCCGATCGGCGTGCGAAGCCACCTCGCACCGTTCCTACCCGGCCATCCGCTCGCGCCGGAGCTGGGCGGCGGACCCACGATCAGCGCCGCGCCCTACGGAAGCGCCTCGATCCTGCCGATCACCTGGGCGTACATCCGGATGATGGGCGCCGACGGTCTGCGCCGGGCGACGCTCACCGCGATCGCGTCGGCGAACTACATCGCCACGCGGTTGGGTGACTACTTCCCGGTCCTGTACACAGGCGAGAACGGCAAGGTCGCACACGAGTGCATCCTCGACGTACGGGGGATCACCAAGGCCACCGGCGTGACCATCGACGACGTGGCGAAGCGGTTGGCGGATTACGGGTTCCACGCGCCCACCATGAGCTTCCCCGTGGCCGGCACGCTGATGGTCGAGCCCACCGAGAGCGAATCGCTGCGCGAGATCGACGAGTTCTGCGATGCCATGATCTCGATCAAGCGGGAGATCGATCGGGTGGCAGCGGGTGAATGGCCGGTGGACGACAATCCACTACGCGGCGCGCCACACACCGCGGAATGCCTGGTCACCGAATGGAATCACCCCTACTCGCGGGAGCTGGCGGTATATCCGATGGGTTTGCCGTCGGGTGGCGCGCGGACCAAGGTCTGGCCCTCGGTACGGCGGATCGACGGCGTGTTCGGCGACCGGAACCTCGTCTGCTCGTGCCCACCGATCGAGGCGTTCGCCTCGTCGTGACGGGCACCCCACTGCTGGTGGGGCCGTTCGCACCGTCAGTCGTCGGTGACCGCGTCTGCTATCGCGGCGAGTGCGCCCGCGGAGGGGGTCGGCAGCGGGTCGACGGGGCCGAACGGGACGGCGGCGGTGCCCTTCGGGGTCGGCAGGCCTGGGACTCGGAATCCCGCGTCCGCCAGCGGGCGGGCGTTGTCGCCCTGCGCGATGAAGGAGACGAAGTCCGCAGCGCCGTGGGTCTGGCCATCGGTCAGGTCGCGGTCGTCGATCGTGACGGCGGGGTATGTCGCGGCGGCGGTGGGGCCGACCGGTGACACCCCCACGACCCGCGCGCCCGGGTCGGCGCCGGTGTAGGCGTACAACTCCTGCTCGGTGACGGGGACGGCGTGGATCGCCCCGTGCTGCGGGTCGGGCTGGGCAGTGAGCGCGGTGAGTGCGTCGGCGGTGGTCGCCGGCCGGGACAGCGGCGCGGAGTTCGCCAGCCGGGTCAAGGTGAGGCCCACCTGCCGTCCGCGGGCGACCACATCGGGGATGGGGCCGTTCGTCGAGTGGGTGACCGCCGCGGCAATCGACTGGGATACGAGGAAGGTGGCGTCGCTGTCGACGTCGGTGGGCAGCGCCAGCCGCAGACCGCCCCAACCCTTCGCCCGTTGTTCGAGTCCGCCCGCGGCCTGCAGCCGGGGAACGTCGATCCAGCCCACGCCGGCGAGCGACCCCGCGAGGTCGGAGCGTAGGGCGAGCATTACCGGAGAGCTCGCCAGCGACGTGGGCTGCCCGGCCAGCGCGGAGGGTTTGGCGATCTGTAGCCGGGCGGACCAGGTGGTCGACTGCGGCACCCACAGCGCCGGGGCAGGTCCATGCGCCGTCGTATCCCAGGTGCCGATGAGGCCGACGAGGGCGTCCGCCGACGCTACGGCCGTGACAGAGACCGAGACGCAGTAGTCATCGGTGGTGTCGTGGCTCGCGTTGAAGTGCTGCGCGACGGTCTCGAGCGGAGTGGCCAACTCAGGCGAGACCGCGACCGATACGGTGGCGGTGCCGCGGACGCATTGCCGTGCG